>JBDTPK010000822.1:0-1747 GCA_039932735.1 Nitrospirota bacterium | reverse complement strand
AGCTCTTGCGACTTCGTCCGCAATCCGCCTAAAATGATCGCTATGCCCTTCACGCTTCGTCCATTCCGCCGCTTCCCTGTGCAGTGCTCCGTCACGTACAACGCGGGCCTATTCCAAGGACATGGCACGGTGTGGAATCTCTCACGCACTGGCTGGCGAATCTCAGGAGACCTGCCGATGCGACCGGGGGAAAACCTTTCGCTCACGGTCACGCTCCCGAACGAACAACGGATCGAGATTCCTGAAGCTGTGGTTCGCTGGTCGAGAGGGCAGGAGTTTGCCGTGGAGAATCTGGCCCTCACGCCGCACACTTGCGCCCGGCTCCAGCACTATGTGAAGCGATTGGTGTCTGGAGTGCTCTCCGAGTAACAAGGCGGCTTAGTCAACGGATTCGGTAAGAAGGAGTTCGGGACTTGAGCAAGATGTATTAAGAATGAAGGAGTGGAACCCAGTGAAAAACAGCGTGGCGGCATTCGGAGTCGGCCTCTATCTTGCGCTGTCGGCATCAGTCACTCCGACCATGGCAGGGGAGGTGAAGTTACATATTCCTCCGGTGTTTCAGGAACGCCCGAGTTGGTGTTGGGCCGCTGTTGGAGAGATGGTCTTCAAATACTATGACGTGCCCGCAGTCCATCGGGCAGACTATCAGTGTGGGATTGTGCAGACGAGAACGCTGTGCGCAGAGACACCGACCTGCTCCGAATGCGATCTTCCCGAAGGTGATGAAGCTGCCGTGAGGAACATGCTTCAGCAGTATCCGTTACTGGCTGTTCGGGGTGGAGCGACGGGAGATATCGCGCTGACGGTCCAATCGAAGGTCGGCAGCCTTTCCGAGGCAGAGGTGAAACAAGAGCTCAATGAGGGCCGTCCTATTATTGCTGGAGTGTCTCCGTCTGGGTTCAAGATCGATGGCATCGCTCAACATATGGCCCTCATCGTGGGCTATGACGATCGCTCCGGCAAGCTGATGCTGACCTTGAATGACCCATTCCCCTTCGAAGCCGACCGGTTCCTTTGGATAGGGAACCCCTATCAACCCAATATGGATATGTCAGGAGAAAATGAGGGCCAATATGAGGTCAGCTTCGAACGATTTCTCGCAAAGATAAAGTGGAAGCAGACGCTGTACCGAATTACCTGCACTGGGAAGGGTTGTCCATCTGACAACATTCACGTTGCAGGTGGCATCGCTGGAAAAGATGATCGTGCAGTGATTCACGCCGTTCTCGCTGCATCCCCCGGAGACTTTAAAACGTTACGTACAGGACATAAAGCGGTCGATCATAACGGGACAACATGGCGCCCCACCGTTTTCTTTGCCGGTGCCAAGCAATGCCTGGTGAGAGACAGGGACGATGCTGATGGAGCACGATGGGGTTGTACGTTCAAGTTTTCAGACAGGTCGGAAGTCGACGAAGCGGTGAAGGAACTCGTGACACGATTGCGCAACAGCCTGCCTGATGGTTGGACCGGAACGGATCTTGATGTGGAATCTGACACAGAGTTGTCCACCAAGACAGACAAATTCATGGCCAATAAACCAGGAACGAATTCGGCGATCAGGGTGTACTTCATTGACGTGAAGAAAAGTGGGCGGGTCACCATGTATCTTTCCGTGAATAATAAGTAACCTCCCGCTTAGGCAATAGTCGGATCGGCCTTAATCTCCCCTTCCAATCCACCCGTGAGTAGGCTAAATTCAAGCCACGCCCCCGTAGCTCAGTTGGATAGAGCAGCGGTTTCCTAA
>JBDTPK010000821.1:0-1748 GCA_039932735.1 Nitrospirota bacterium | reverse complement strand
GCGCCGTATCATACGCGGTGTTGTAGGAACTAGTGAATGTCACTGTGCCCGCTCCCGAGTACGCGATTGAACCATTGAGAAACTGGCGTGCAGCAGAGTTGCCGGAAATGGTCGTATCCAGCACTGGGACGCCAATACCGAAGTCTTTTGTGTTTGATGAGATGAAGCCCCCGTTGTTTGAGGTGCTGTTGCCTTGTATGACTCCGGCAATCTGATTGGGAACGGCCACGGCGGAATAGAAAAAATAGTGGGTGCCGTCGTCAAGGACGGCGGACGTAAGAGTTCGGTTGGTATTGGTCGTTCCGGACCAGAGTCCCTCAGCAGTATTTGTCGGAGTTAACGTTGGAGTCTGGTCGGTGGTCTGGTCACCACATCCACTTGCACTCAGCGCAATAGCAAGTCCCAGTACAGTGATCGCTTGTCTTAGCATGGCCTTCGTGTCCGCATTTCCCCTATCAATCACGTCGTATGAGTCCGGCAGTCTGAGACATTTTGATGTAGAAAAGCTACCCCTGCATGTATTGGGGCTGTCATGAAACAGTAGGGGGGAAGATTTGTATGACGCCTCCACTTTCTCGGTTGGGAGCGTTTCCCCAGGCACGAATGATTGGGCCATGAATTCGGAACCTGCCACGCGCATCAAGTCGAAGACGCCCGTTTCCTATGAGCTCACCGCGATCATCACGATACCCATGACACGAAGACGTTTTGCTTTACCCTACCAGACGACGCCACGTTGGACATGCTGCCCGCCGATTTTCTATCCGGCCACGCGACGATCGATGGGAAACCGGTGAAACTACCCTAGTCACCTTGACACCTTTCCACGGACGGCCTAGCCTTATGCAAGCACTCACTGGAGAAGGGGAAGGGTCGTGAGGCATGAGCGACTTAGAAGAGTATGAAACCGCGCGCCGTTCTATCCTCCAGGTGATGAACGAGGCCGGGTTACATGTCGGCAACAGGCTGCATGAACTGCAAGCCCGCGCGGACCCTGCAGCCTGGGCACGGATCGCAGGCTATCTTAAGCCGAGCCTGCTCACCGGAGAGCAGAGGATCATCGACCTCCTAGTCGCCCTCCATCCAGGTGCCACCACCGGCATCGAAATGCGGGGGCAGCAACGGCTTCGTGTGCAATTCCGTGGTGTGGTTGCCAGCGGTGTTTCGATGGTGGGCGGAGAAGGGGCCTTGTCGGACCTTTCCCATTACGGGTGTCGAATGCAATGCGACACACCGTTGGAACCAGGCACGGAATTAGAACTCTGTTTCTTCTCTCGGTCACGGGAGGCCGAGCCGATCAAAGTTGAACTTGCCACGGTACGGTGGGCTAAAGGTCAGGAGTTCGGAGTGAAATTCCTCCGTCTTCAATCGCAGGATGAAGCACGCCTCCGCCACGTGATTGCAGACCTGTTAGATCATTCACCTCAGTAGGGATGTGTTCCCGGCGGAGGATGGGTCCATGAGTTCCCATCCGAGCGCGCGACATGTCGGGGTGAAGTAGCCACAGGCCATGTCTTCCGCCGTTTCGAAGCCCAGTCTCAGCCGTCGCCAAGATCGTTCCTCGCCTCGAGACAAGAGAACATAGTGTATCGCTTGTGCATCAGCTATACACCATCGGCAATAAGCTCTTGGAAGTTCTACCAGGTCCCCGCCGCCTCCGTTTTCTCAGTTGCGAGGGTTTCTCCAAACACGTATGATAGGGCTATGAATTCGGAACCTGTCACGCGCATCAAGTCGAAGACGCCCGT
>JBDTPK010000820.1:0-1751 GCA_039932735.1 Nitrospirota bacterium | reverse complement strand
GCGGAAAGTGGGGCATCCGTGCCAGCACCGACAGTGCTTATACGCAAGTGTCCGCGTGACCGGTTGTGTTCCAGCGGCCGCTGCGGAATCTGTGCGCGGCTCCGCGTCGATCGCCTCTTGGGTGGTTGGTGTCGTGTTGAATCGATGGCTAATTAGGTCCATGTAAACCCCTCCGTTCATGCGAGGCTGACTAGCCTGTACAGGCGAACGAGGTGTTGTCCGGACTTGCCTCCTCATCGTTCTACGCACTCCGTTGTTTCTGCTGAGATTCGCACAGGGGACGCGTCATATTGCTCGCATCATTAATTTTTGAAACTGAGCAATATGGGTCAGTTTCCATCCGGCTAAAGGTCCAGCATACTTATATGGTTTATAGGAGGCGTCTGATCGTCGCCTGACACGTGAACAGCGTCCACGGCTCTCAACTAGAGCGGAAGAGGAGAATTTATGGCGTGCACACGATGTGGTGGGTTTCTGGTGATCGAGGATTGGGATAGTTCCGTCAGCAGCTTCCATGAAAAGCAGCTCCGCAGCATGGAATGTGTGAGGTGTGTGAACTGTGGGTCCATCGAGGATCCCAGGATCCTTGCGAATCGTCGTATTGAAAGGAGCACGATATGTTGTACTACGCACTGATGTTCTTGATGGTTGGAGTGATTGCCGGGGCCCTGAATATGGCCGGTGTGGCCGCAATGGCGGTTCGGATTTCCTGAATCCTGTTCTTGATCGGGATCGTGTTGCTGGTGATCCATCTGCTCACGAATCGCTCTGTCCGGGAATCCTGACTGGTCAAAATTGTTCAGAGAGCAAGACTCCGGTATGCATGTTTTATATTTCCCTACCGTGTGGTTTCCTGCTGTGCCGGTCTGTCCCCTCCCCTACAGGCAGCTAATGCGGTCTCGACGACAGACGAAATGACAGCTGACCAATCTGATCGTAGGCAAGGCGGTCAGGAAGCTGGTGAAAAACAAATGCGCGATGGAGTGAAGAGTGACCAGACAAAAGACGGGAAGATGATCAAAGGCGAAGTGTTGCTCGTCGAAGGGGATACCTATTTTGTCAAGGGGCAGGACGGTAAGGAAGTGCGATGCATGTCCACAAAACTACCCAGAAAATCGGAAGCTTTAAGCAGGGTGATCGTATCGAAGCGAAGGTGAACGATAAGAATCACGCGCTATCGATCGCTCTGCCCGAGGAACTGATGCCAGTCACGGGAAGGAAACGGGCCGCGATTCGCTCCACGAAACTGATGCCGATCACGGGAGATGATGCCTGTCGTATGAATGACTCCACCCTCGAATCAGGCAAGCCGGCTCGAGGGTGCAGAGTCATTGATTGGCCAGTCCTCGGGGCTGACCCAATTCGTACCTAGAAGGCGACACAGGAACAAGCCGAACAAAAATCGCCCTTGAAGAGGAAATTGCCATGCCTATAATTTTATGGTTACTTGGCGCTCCCCTAACGCTGGTTCTGGTGTTGTGGTTTTTCGGGGTTGTGAGTTTTTAAGCGCAAGCGAGGACAGGGTCTGCCGCAACAATCGTTTGTGATGTCAAAAATGAGGACATACTCTCTGCTACCAAACATTTTACAGGGATTTCCTCATCCGCAATGACATGAACATTCATCTCGTTGCACCCATTTTTGCGATTTGCGACAGAACCTTTTTTCAGGCCCCGAGAGCTTGCCTGATCGGCATCAACAGGCAGGGGTAGGCTCCGGGCGCTGACTCTCTTCTTTCCTTAAGAGATCAA
>JBDTPK010000819.1:0-1753 GCA_039932735.1 Nitrospirota bacterium | reverse complement strand
CCATCGATTTCCATGAAGCTGACAGGAGGTTTGCCGTCGTAATAAATTTCCGAGTAGGCCGCATCGTGGCAGACGATCACCTGATTCTCCTGGGCAAACTCCATCACTCGCTTGAAGTAGTCCTTACTCATGACGATCGAGGTCGGGTTGTTCGGCGAATTCAACCACATCAGCTTGGCTTTTTTCGCCACATCCTTGGGGATTGCGGTCAAGTCAGGCAAGAAACCGTTTGCCTTCGTCAGCGGCATGGCGTGCGAGACGCCGCCGCAGAAACCGGTACCGACTGGATAGACCGGATAGCCCGGGCTCGGGACCAGGACGATATCGCCCGGATCGACAAAGGCTAAGTGGATGTGGCCGATTCCTTCCTTCGAGCCAATCAGGGTCAACACTTCGTCGACAGGATTCAGCGTCACATTGAAACGTCTTTTGTACCAGTCGGCCACCGCGGTTCGAAACGACAGCATCCCTTCGTAGGACGGGTATTGATGGTGCTTGGGATTCTTGGCGGCTTGCGCCAGGCTCTCGATTATGGAGGCCGGAGTTGGCAAATCCGGATCACCGATGCCGAGGTTGATGATATCCACGCCCTTGGCAATCGCCGCCTGCTTCATCTTGTCGATGGCGGCAAACAGATAGGGAGGAAGTGTTTTAATTCTGGTTGCGACTTCAATTGGAAAACCGGCCATGGTACAGAGTGCTCCTTTTCTAGAATGAACCTCATTCAGGGCTCGGCGGAGCCCCTAGGCTACTTCAGGAACGAGGCGGTAATCAACGTGCGGAGTCAAGTAAATGGCCGATGAATCGATCTGCGGTCTGATGGAGTTGCGGGAGATGAGGGAGGGTTGTTGTTTTTACCTGTTGCGTGGTGATGCCGGCTTTCATGAGATCCGGTGCACATTCACGAGATAACGAATCGACGCCATTTTCTTCCATCTCCAGATGAAACAGAAGTCCGTAGGCGTGAGCGCCATAGCGGAAGGCTTGGAGGGGAGCGATGTCGGAGCCGGCCAAGGATACACAGTCTTTGGGGAGGTCAAACACTTCGCCGTGCCATTCGAAGACTTCGAATAATTCAGGCAACGTACTGAAGACAGGGTCCTGTTTCGCCGCAGCCGTCAGTCTGACCGGGGTCATGCCGACTTCGAGCGCTATGCCGGCACGTACCGTTGCGCCCAAGGCCTTAGCCATGAACTGACTGCCGAGACACACGCCGATGAAAGGCTTGCCCGCCAAGATTACGGATCGAATGAATTCCGTCTCTTCGGCAATCCAGGAATCAGGATCATTCACCGACATCGGCCCACCCATCACGATCAAGAGATCCCCTGCATCTTTGGGCAATCCGTCTTGTGGGACGAGATACCGTTCCAGGCTCACGCCGCGCTCAGTCAGCGCCGTCGCGAAGGCTCCAGGTCCTTCAAAGGGAACATGTTGCAGACACACTGCGCGCATTGACACCTCAGGTGAATTGCTAGCAGGCTGTGGAAAAACTCAGTTCACGCTCAAATCCCGCTGTGTTCATACGTGTGACGTTGACACATGAACAAATCGCAGCATGCCGACTGTACAGAGGAGCGGAGGTCTTTTTCAAGCTTGATGGCCAGGGACGGGCGATGCAAAGGCCTGTCGTGACGCGCCGGAACGAGGACCATCCTTGATGCTTGTCAAGTCAAAAGTGCGTGAGCGATCAGAATAAATGTTTCAGACTCATATTTTTTGTTTTCTCGAACACCTTTTACGAGAGCTGGTC
>JBDTPK010000818.1:0-1757 GCA_039932735.1 Nitrospirota bacterium | reverse complement strand
CGTTAGGCCAGTAGTGTCCCAACGTTATTCGAATAGGATCAACTGCTTATCGGAAATGAGCGGAACTAAGGGGTCAGCCCCTTTAGTTTTGTATGCAGCACGGCGTGAGAAATGAAGCCGACCGTGTTTCAGCTAAGTGAGGCGGCAACGGCTGCGGCGCGCGGGCGAGTCGAATTCGTTCCGCGCGCGGGTCATCTGTTCGCTACTGCTTTCTGGTGTAGACGATCTCCATCACTTTCATTTCCTTGCCGCCGCCGCGAGCTCCCCACATGTCAAAGGTTTGAGTGTTGGTGTCGACGATCTTCCACATCGCGCGATGGGTCATGTGCCCTCCTCCTGGCTCAGCATGCTGCCCCTTCAGGGTGATGGTCTTGCCATCGGCGCTTCCCGTGCCTTCCAGCATGAACGGGCCGGTGCCCATGGTATCGAGCCAGATCGATACATACTTCTTTCGAAGGTTGTCGTATCCGGTGATTCCCATTCCGATGTAAGGCTGTCACATCATCATCGCTGATGAGGTCCTGCAGCTCACCCAATTGCCACTTCGAGGAGTTGCCGTTCTGCTCCCTATGGCCTTGAGGGCAACAGCGTGTTCACCGATGATCGAGATTCAAGCCCGCTAGGGCAGCAGGATGTTTCAGCTCGTGCGGCTCACTAGGCTAGTGGCTCAGTACATCGCCTGTTCCCTATCTCACGAGTCGAATGCGGCCTGACGCAGGACTCAGCCTTGAATTGTGTCGCCTTCCCTCTTCTGTGGTATCGTGTCCTACCGCATCTAGATTTGTCGTGCTCTTTTTCGGTACTTTGATGTATCTGCTATCCGTAATTGGACAGGCCTTCCGCGACGCATTGAACTTGGAGTAATACGAGTATGTGGGCTCGACGAATGGTTCCCGTAGTGATGATCGGTCTGTTGGTGTTATCCATAGGTCACGGCCACGCCATGGCCAACGAGCCTATCCCTGCGGCACCAGAGCCAGACGCCGTCATCCCTGAATCGGTTCCCGCGAAGCCAGAGCCCACGCCAGTCAAACCGCGTTCAGCAGAGCGAGACACAAAGACGAAGGAAAAGGCGCGATCTTCTGCAAACGGGAATTCAGCCATGAAGGCAACGGCACTCCCTCACCCTCCGGCCATGTTTGTGGGCAAGGATGGAGCACCGATGGTACTGGTGCCCGCCGGAGAGTTCACGATGGGGAGCGAGCAGGGCGATGCCGACGAACAACCGGTTCATCGTGTCTTCCTTGACAGCTTTTATCTGGACACGTTCGAAGTGACGAATGGACGGTTTGCGAAATTTGTGGCGGAGATTCAGAGTGAACCCCCGTGGGGCTTTGCGGACCAAGAAACGCCAGTCGTCCATGCGGACCAGCCGGTGAGATGGGTGAACTGGTTGGAGGCAACAGGCTATTGTCTGTGGGCTGGAAAACGCTTACCGACCGAAGCGGAGTGGGAGAAAGCCGCCCGGGGGACGGATGGCCGCGTCTATCCGTGGGGCAATGATCCGCCAACCCCAACACAGGCGGTCTTTGGGTTGAGTGAAGGGGCCGAGACGGTCTCGCCGATCGGAAATCGGGACCAGGGGCGGAGCCCCTATGGGGTCCACGACCTAGCTGGGAATCTCTATGAATGGGTGGCTGATTGGTATGATGAAGCCGCCTACACGCCGGATCCCACCGTCGATCCTCGGGGCCCGACGGAGGGCACTCTAAAGGTCCAACGGGGGGGCTCCTATCTCAATAATCCCTACCGGCTCC
>JBDTPK010000817.1:0-1760 GCA_039932735.1 Nitrospirota bacterium | reverse complement strand
ACTCGAACAAGGCGCGAGAGATAGGCGCTTCAGATCCGGAGATCGCCGAAACCGTTCTCATCGCGGCGGCATTGCGCGCGGGTGCGGCGATCACCCACGGTACACATGCCATGAAGGGAGCTTGAACGGCGCATTGTCTCCCCTACGAATACGATATTTTCCATCGCGTACCGGGACACTAACGCATGTGAATATCTTCGGCTATTTCTATGATATCGATGGCGGGATGCTCACTTGAGGTCGTGACGGACGAAGCCGAGGCTGTTCAGCAGGTCTGATTGGGTGTTGGCTTGATGGCCGCCAGTTAATGCTGGCGGCTGTTGAGCCTTTGCAAGACGCCAGGTTTCGAGGAGCAAACCAGGGGAGATTCTACGTCTTCAGCTCGCTCAGTCGTCGTCCCAGAAATCGTCGTTCTGGCTCTTGCTGCGTGAGGTTCAGAGCCCGTTCATAGGAGGTGCGAGCTTCTGCTGTTCGCCCCAATCGTCGGCAGAGGTCCGCACGAGCAGCGTGGGCCAAATGATAATTCTCCAATTCCCCTCTGGCGAGGATCGCATCAACGAGGGCGAGCCCGGCTTCAGGAGTGTCGCGCATCGCCACAGCGACCGCACGATTCAATTCAACCACAGGCGAGGGATGGGCCTGAAGCAGCAGATCGTAGAGCGAGACGATGTGGCCCCAATCTGTCGCCGCAGCGGTCGGAGCCTGGGCATGGGCCGCTGCGATTGCGGCTTGAATGGTGTAGGGGCCGACCTGACCGATGGACAAGGCGCACTGTACGAGTGCGACTCCTTCCGCAATCTGGTCCCGGTTCCACAGCGTTCGATCCTGATCTTCCAGGAGAATTAACTCACCCGTCACTGATGTGCGTGCGGCTCGTCGAGAGTCTTGCAACAGCATCAGCCCCAGCAATCCCATTGCTTCTGCTTGTGGAAGCAATGGGATCAGCACTCGACCCAAGTGGATCGCATCGCCACAGAGATCGTGCCGTGTGACGGCTTCACCGGAAGAGGCCGAGTATCCTTCGTTGAAGACGAGGTAGACGACGCGGAGAACAGCGTCCAGGCGATCCGGCAGGTCTTTCTCGGACGGCACCTCATAGGGAATGCGGGTGTCGCGGATCTTGGATTTCGCCCGCACGATTCGTTGAGCAATGGTGGGGGGCTTAGTCAAAAAGGCCCGCGCGATCTCTTCCGTCGTAAGACCGCAGACTTCGCGCAGCGTCATCGCCACTTGCGCCTCTCGTGAGAGGGCGGGGTGGCAACAGGTAAAGATCAGCCGCAGGCGATCGTCCTCGACGTGCTCGTCGTCCCATTCGTCGGGATCGCTGGTACTGGGTTCGAGTTGGTTGGCGAATTCTTCCAGCGACGCATTTTGCCGAGCACGCCGTCGTATGCCGTCGATGGCTTTGAAACGTCCTGTCGAGACGAGCCAGGCCCGCGGATTGGCCGGTACGCCATCCCGAGCCCATTGTTCGACTGCGACGGCAAAGGCCTCGTGCAGCGCCTCTTCGGCAGTCTCAAAATCGCCGAGGAGCCGAATGAGAGTGGCAAGCACCTGGCGCGAGTCAGTTCGGTAAATCGCTTCCACCGCTTCGCGCACATCTTTGACCCCATCCTTGCTCATCGGTACCGAGATTCTCCGTTATATTCCAATTGTCTCCATGTTTCAGGAGAACGAGATAAGCACTTCATCAGTCGCCTCAGGATGCTCACAATGGCCGCTCAGCGAGGCCGCAGCGAGTTGTCACTTTATAAGGGGTG
>JBDTPK010000816.1:0-1762 GCA_039932735.1 Nitrospirota bacterium | reverse complement strand
CGATGAGAAGGCCGTATCGTCTCCGCCGATGGTCACCAGACGCGTGATGCCCAGCCGCGCCAAAGAGGATAGGACGTTGGCAAGAAACTCAGCATTCTTCGTCGGATTCGCACGCGAAGTCCCCAGATAGGACCCGCCTCGAAAATGAATGCGACTGACTTCTTCGATGGAAAGAGGGCGGACCTGACTCGTACTTCCATCCATGAGCCACTTAAAACCGTCGATGATCCCAACGACGTCCCATCCGGCAAGAATACTGCGAATCGTGACTGCACTAATCACGCTGTTGATGCCAGGCGCCGGCCCGCCTCCGACTAAGATACCGATGATCGTACGAGAAGCATTCATGGTGTGAGGACTCCTGTGATCTGATGTGAGTTTCTCAAATACACCGTCCAATAGCCCGACGCAACGAGGACGGTCCCGCTAAAGATGTTGCCGATCGTGACCAGCGCAAGATTGCTGAACACATCAACGACTGAGAGTGGCGCTGAGGTCCCTGCGGCAAGCGCCACGGCGATCGGAGGAAAGTACATATGGCAAGAATCTTATCGGTCACCGTCCGCGCTCCCATGCAGCACCAGAGGGACAGACAGACCAGCACGTTGCAGAGGATCCCGCGCGCAAGAGCCGAACCGGATCGAGGGCAATTTTGCTGCGGGCGCTCTGAACCATCGTCTCTCCGACCGCGCCGTCGTTCATCGTGTGCACGCCCGCCAGCCATACTAAGGCCGCCGTTCCAACCACTCCAGCCAGGTTGCCGAGATAGACCCTTCATCAATTCCTCATGAGTTGTCGAGTCGTCACCCGACCAAAAGCCCAGGCCATGACGATCAAGTTATTGCCGGTAAGAGTTCCGCTCCTCCCACCACCACTAGAATGAGCCCCAAGCTGAATGTGATGCCGCCTGCCACAGGCATGAGACCAAAATCCGACGGTTGACCGATGGTGCCAATGGTCAGCGTAAAGAACAAGCCACCCAACGCAATAAAGGCCCCGGCCAAGACAGCCAGGGCAAACATGGTCAGAACCGGCATCGCGGCTTTTGTGACGGCGACCTCACGCACCCCCATGGCGATCTGTGCGCGAGTATAGGCATCGAGCAGACTGTTGGTCGCGCTCTGTCCCATCTCTCGCTACAGAATCAGTTGGCGTCGCATATGGCGCTGTTCCGTTTCATCTTCCGGATCGAGCTCTTCCCGTTCAATCGGTTCCAGGCGCACGGTAGAGACCTTATACTCCGGGCATTTTGAGCGTTCGTCCACACTCGAAGAGAGCAAAGCCTTCACCGTTGAAGCAGGGAAGCGAAAGCTGGTTAAAAGATGCCCTGGAAGGACGCGTGCACTCTCCCCGGCAGGGGGCAGGGCGTCGCCACGGGCACTCACCACACGCACGATCTCACCGTCACGCAAATGTAGCGCCGCCATATCCGCCGGATGCATTTCCAGCACGTCGGTATCGACCAACTCGAGAATGTCCGTCCGGCGTGTTGGGGCTCCGCAGTTATAATGTTGGAGAATGCGTCCTGTCGTCAACACGAAGGGATACTCCTTGCTCGCAGCTTCACCAGGCGGCAGAAACTCGACTGCCACAAAGTGCGCCTTCCCCTTCGGGAATGTCTCACGATGCATCAGTGCTGTGCCTTCGTGGGTGGCAGTCGGCACCGGCACCGTAACCCTGTAGGTTGGTCCAACCGGTCGTAGGACACACCGGCGAACATCGGCGTGAGTCTCGCAATCTCGTCCATGATCTCCGAGGGATG
>JBDTPK010000815.1:0-1762 GCA_039932735.1 Nitrospirota bacterium | reverse complement strand
CGTCAGGAAATCGCCGCCTGATCAGATCGGCGTACACAACATTTGACTATTTCTCAACGGGATCCGACAGGAGACGTGTGTCGTGAATCTCCCGCGCAGAACGCGTGACGACCACCGGATCACTCCCAACAGAGAACGTGAGGCCCTGCTGCTGTCATCAGCAACCGCGACAGGGGCAGAGAAGTCGCCGGCTTCTCCAGCAAGGCGGCCACTGACCCGCAGACCACCGGTCAGGAGCGGGCTAAGACGAGCCAGTCCAATGTCTCGCACCACGATCCACAGTAGATGTTTGACTTGGACATGGCCGTGATAGACCAGACCTTCAGGCTCAAGGAAGGCATTCATGCGCCCCAGAGTCCCTGCCTCGGTCTTCAATCGTCGATTGGCTGCGCTCATCACCCCTTGGCAGGTGCCGCAAATCGTCATCACATCCAGGCCAAGCGCCTCCGCTTGGGCAAAGGTTCTGGCATTGAGCGCCAGTGCCATATCGGGGTTGCCTTCCGTCACAACCCCAGCGCCGCAACAGGCTGCGGCCGCCTTGACCCCGTGCTGTCACGTGTGTCTGAGCAGTCCCAACTCCTTGACTGCCCTGCCGGCTGTCATCCCGTCGTGGACTCACGTGACTGCCAAGTCCTTAAACTCGGAGGCGTATTGCTGCCTCGGTATCTGCATCGTCTCCCCTTTCATGGTGACTGCGATGATACGTGACCCGTGGAAGACGAAATTTCGCGTGCAGATTCAATTCCCCAATGCATAACATTCAGCCGCGTCTGACCAGCCCCTGAAAGACCTCGTTGGCGGTTTAAATCAGAATGATTTTCTCGGTCTACGGTTGAGCAGGCGCTCGACCCTCGCCACCGTCGCCGGGTGGATTGTCGTGGCGTCCCGTGCCTTTGAGGAAGACGTCTCGAATGAGGCCATGGGTGCGCTCGTTCGCGCCGCGCTCTCACGCATGATAGGGCGTGGCAAAAAAACCCGCGCACACAAGATATCGACGGTGTCCCGGTGTCCGGCGAACTCCTTCCCGTTGTCGGAGGTGATGGTGTGGACGTGGTCGCGCAACGGTTAGCCGATGCACCGTGACGCGGTGCGTGGCCGTGGCGGTTGGACGGGGCAAGGTCGAGATGGTCGTGAACAGGTTTTTGCGCTCGACATGGGTGAGTAGGGCGCCGTTGCGTTGCGCCCCGACAATGGTGTCGCCCTCCCAGTCGCCGAGCCGTGCCTTGGCCGCAACAGTCGCGGGGCGCTCAGCGATGTCGATGCGATGAGGACTCACGCCTCGGCCGGCGTGCTGCCCGCAACCAGAAGCTGATCGACTCCGGGCTCCAGCGTTCCGCCCCCAGCTTGCGGGCGATCGCGCGCCGCACACGGAGGGTCAGCGTGCGCGGCTGGTGTCGAACCGGCTGCTGTCGGGACTGCGCGGTGCGCGGTGCTTGCTGAACGTGGTCGCCCCGCTGCCCCGTGTTCCTGGCATGTTCCCGACTCACGCTGAGCGCGTGGCCGATGGCGGCCTGGGTTATTCCTGCCCTCCGCAAGGGGTTACTCTGGCACCGGTCTTCGGAGGTGCGCATCATTAACCCCTTAGTGTGCCAAGAGGACACGCCGTCGTTGACGTGATGTACTGGCTACTTGAATCCGCGGCGTGAAGGTCAGATAGTCTTTCCCAATCCGGAAATGAGTCTGAGCGAAGGTCGGGGAATCTGAGTCTCTGATCCCTGTTCTGCCTCGGTCGGGTTGATCTATGTTCCGTCGTTCTGCCGTG
>JBDTPK010000814.1:0-1764 GCA_039932735.1 Nitrospirota bacterium | reverse complement strand
GATTCGCCGCTACGACAAGCCTGGACGCGATAGCCCTGCATCCAGGCAGGCGTGCTCGCCGTTCGGTAGGTCAACATACTGTTTCAAGTATCCCTCCCTTCCTCGCGGCCCCGTGCGCCTGTCTCGCTTGGCGACTGCGCGATTTCGCGACGAACCCTCATGAACAATGCGGGCTAACCGGTTTGCGTTGTGCCGGCCCGTGAAGTCTGAGAGTGACAAGCAAGACACGCGTGACAAGCGTCACTCGAAGTTCTGAGTTCTGAGTTGAGGGAATTTCTGACCCCGAACTCTCTCCCGTCTCGGCTGCCTTATCCGCCTCTCACTCAGAACCCTGAACCCAGAACTCAAAATTTCTTCACCAGTCTCGCTAGGCTCGCGCAAATCACGAGATCCGCTTCACAAGGACCGCGTTCTCGGGCGAGGGCTTACCGGCTCAGCACAGATTCATGGGGGTGATTTCTGCTGTTGTTTGAGGCAAGAAGGCGGTCAAACCCTTGGGCTGGGGGTACTCGTCACTCAGATAGCCGAACGCGCGCCGCTCAATCACTCGGATCTTGTTATTCAACAGCCTGCGGGATGACCGGAGCGCCCCGCCAGCTATCTCAGCAGTTCAAGACGGAAGGCGCAGGAGGAGTCCATCAAGGCGACTAGTTCCACTAAGTCAATAGTCAGACGTGATCACTGAATCGTTATTCCTCTCTCGTCGGGCGGTCCCAACCATGGACCAGACAGTGTCTTGTGACCGGCGAAGAGTCTTCAGAAATCATGAGTTACGGGCGGACGTCTGGAGGTAGGCGGTGCAAGAGCGAATCGAACACCTCACGAGCGAGCGCCAAGGCTTCTCTGGCCTCTTTCTCCGCGGGCTCTTCCGCCGCTCGCCTGAGCAAGGGTTCGAGTGTCGGATCGATCGCGGCGCACGCTTCCCCGATTTCGACAAGATTATGGGTCTTGCGGTAGACCCGTCCATGCCAGGTCAGAAACCCCTTCATCGCTTTTTCGGCGGCTTGCTGTGTATGGAACACGATGTCGGCAGTTAAAGGCGGGGCGGCACCCAGCTCGAACGTTCCAGCGCGCAAGTCGTTCCCGGCCTTCGAGAACCAGGCGAGGGTCTCTGCAACGAGGGCCTGATCATGCGGCATGGAGCAGTTGCCTTCCCGCATGACGGTGGCGGGCAACGATGCGGCTAGGTGAACCCGTGAATCGAAGGCGCTCTTAGTCCAGACCACCACGTCGGCAGCCGTGCCCGTTCCCCACAGAACCCGATACGCCAGTTTGCTCCGCTTTCGTTCCGGTGAGGCGTGGTCAGGCACCACGAGGAGTAGATCGTAATCGCTATCCGGGCCGGCATCGCCGCGTGCACGCGAGCCGAACAGATAGATCTGCTCCGGTTCATAGGCCGTCACCAAACGACGAATAATCCGTGCCAGAGCTTGGTCGGAGGTGTTGATATCTGTGTGAGTATCCATGCCGAGGTCCTCGGGATTCCAGAGAAGACTCCAGTCTCGTGGCTTCCTGCAACTCTAAGTTATTTCAATCGAATCGTCAACGCAGGAACTTCTCCTCTGAGTGATGTTGCCAGAGTGCTATCAGGAAGGTGTGGGAGGAGAGTGTTCGAGCCCTAGCGAGCTGCTCCCAAGGGACGGGTGAGGCGGTCGAACGGCCTGCGGAACGTTCGCGAGATATGCTTCACAGGTGTCCAGCTTTTCGTGACGGAAGGCGCGGGCGGAGGCTACTACATTGGAGGAAAGACTGTCGAGCCCTCAT
>JBDTPK010000813.1:0-1767 GCA_039932735.1 Nitrospirota bacterium | reverse complement strand
CACTACACACGATCCGGAACGACCGCTCAAACATCGCCGATTGATGTTGGTCGTGAACGACAAGCGATCCCCCCATTATCTACTAGCAGGCTGCGGAAAAACTTAGTGTACGCTCAAATTCTGCTGTGTTCTTACGTGTGGCGGTGACACATGAACAACTCGCAGGATGCTCAAAAGGCCGTCCAGCAAGGCCGCAGTGAGCGAAGAGGTGAGGAGATAGGGACCGCACTTCGTGGGGCCGTTCGCCCTTGTAATAAGTCTTGGTGAACGGAAAATCGCCTCCAGTGATTCCGACTCCCGAAGACTCTCGTTGAGCCTCTGAGCGATGCGAGAACGCCGCTGGCGGACTTTTTGAGCATCCTGCTAGGAGCCCGTCTGGGCGCAGAGACATCACGCTTGCCCGGTCGACCGCCTCTCACAGTATTGAGTTGAAAAGGGAGCGTGGCAGATTGAATTCTGGCTCCCGTTTCTGTGGCTGCAGCAGAAGCGCTCATGAGTCATGCGAATACGATTGAACTTTAGGCTCTTTGAGGAGGATGTTCCCCGCAAACCCGGAGAATGTCAGACTCACGGACGCGATCGCCAAGTAGTGCTTGAAGGTCCTCACCGCAAAATCCACCTCTTTGACTTTGCTCTTTCTTTGAAGAAGCTCACGAATCTGCGGTTCGGCCCGACAGAAATTGGCGAACCAGGCATCGAGAGTCTTGGGGTACGACAAGTAGGGCATCTTCTTCGGTTCGACAACATGGAAGTATTTCCTGAAACATCTCATGTTCGAAGGAAAGTTAGGGCAAGATCCGTACGGAAAAATGTACTTTAGGAACCATCGATCGGCCTTGTAGAACCACGATTCCGAATAGATGGAATGCATCAACGCCTGCCCGCCTGGATTCAGAGCCCTGGCGGTTTTTCGATACAAATCATCGTAGTCGCTAATATGCTCTAACATGCCGATGGAAATGATGTAGTCGTACGTCCCCGCCATCTCATAGACATTCCGTAATTCCACCGTGACAAGATCCTGCAAATGCCTCCGTGCAATTTCTTGTGTAATGTACCGATGCTGCGCGGAGGACAAGGTAAGACCTTTGGCGCGAATGCCAAATCTCTCCGCCATGAAAAACAACAACCCACCCCACCCACAACCTAAATCGAGCAGGGATTTCCCCCGGCTGTTCTCATCGATCTCCATTCGTGTGGCGTAAAATTCCAGTTTGTTCGTTTCAGACTCTTCAAGCGTCTTGGTCTCCGGATCCCATTTCCCGCACGAATACATCCGATGAGCGCGATCGAGCCAAAAGTGGAAGAAGGTATTCGAGTCGTCGTCGTGATCGAACCAGTCGCTGAGAGAATAATGATTGTCGATGGTCGAATGCTGCCTGTGCTTCGTACAATAACCGCCTGCCCTGGCTCGGACAACCGCGATCATATCGAATATCGAAAGATGCCGGAGAATGCACAGCGATGTCGCGTAGACACAGATACACAAAAACTCCTTATAGTCTTCATCGTTGACCTCTATCTGCCCTTCAGAGTACCCCTCGCCTAATCCTATACTTCCTTCCAGAAATATTCGTTGAAATAGGCACGTGGCATTGTGAAACGACACGTCCACCATTCTTGAACCGCTGCCGATCACAGGCTGAGGAACACCATCGAACGCAAACCGGAAACTGATATCCGGTCGTTCTTTCCCCACATAGGCACGGGTGACCTCTATGAATATTTTCTGTTCTCGTGTCAGGCCTTTCATAAATATTCCCCCCC
>JBDTPK010000812.1:0-1768 GCA_039932735.1 Nitrospirota bacterium | reverse complement strand
TAGCGGCGAATCGCCGTCTCCTGTCGGTAGCGTGTCGCGGCACTCACGGCGAGAGCGCTCGTTACCCCGAGCCCCATGACCTGAGCGATGTGCTGGCTGATCTCCGCGGGAATGAATATGGTTGAGCTCTGGAAAATAGTGCAGCTGCTGAAAACACTTGAGCAAGACGAGCGCGGTATGTCGCAACCGGTGTTCACGCGACATGGTCTGCGCCCGCTGCAACTCTTCTGGTGACGGGGTGTAGTGCTGCGCCAGCTCCTGTGGCGAAACCTTCAGAGGAAAGCGAGGATAGGCTGAGCGATCGCTAGTGGCCATGGTCTCCTCCCTACCTTGTGAAGCGGGGAGGAGACGGCCCGTGAGGGCGAGAGTCTAGGCAGGACAGAAGTCGTGGACGAACCAAGGCCAATCGGTCATCTGATAGAAAATTCCGTTATCCCGGCATGCCCCTAAGTACGCTGCCTCGTCTCTTTTTGGGCGGCTCTCCGATCGGTGGTGGCGCCTTCTCATTAGGGTCAGACGGTGGCTCTTTCATCGGAGGCTTCTGCGGCCCTGGCGGTTCTTTATCGGGAGGAGTTGGCTCAGTGGGTTCGCGAATCGGCGCTTTCTCCTTGGGATCTACCGATAAGTTTCTTATACAACGAAGGTCGAAGTTCCGTGTGATTATAGAAACTGCGTCGAATCGCATTAGCCAGAGCCTGGGAACGTGCCCATGACATCTATCTCCCTGTCGGGAACGTTTCTGGGGCCTCTTCATCGATACATACCTGGTCATCATCGAGTCGAATGGGGCTGGTAAGGTCGCGTAGACATAATGGCTCAGGCGTTCAATTTCCGACACATAAATGGCACCAATGGCTCTCTCCAGTCTCCATTCGTCGAAAAGTGTCACGTCCGGCGCCCCGAGAGATACGGGCCGAAAAGCGGGAACATCTCTTCCACGATCTTGCGGTTCTGACCTTCCGGCATGAAACACGTTCCTTTAGGAAGGGCTCTTTGCCGATGGCATACGAGGCGAACACATACTCTCCCTCGCGTGTGTCGAGGCGATGGGCCATGTTGTCTTCCGAGCCAGCAACATAGCCGTCCAGCGATATCGACATTTCGATGACGACTGCAGTCGATCCCTTGCCGGTCATCTCATCACCTCATTGCCCTCTTTCGAAGATCGTGACGTCGCGTGCGTCGTCACCTGCAGTCAATTCCCGCGAACGGCTTTCTCAATCGTTGCGACGTCGATTTTCTGCATCGGCATCATCGCCTCGAAGGCGCGTTTGGCTTTGTCGCCGCCCGCACTCATGGCATCGGTCAAGACCTTGGGCGTGATCTGCCACGAAACACCCCATTTGTCCTTGCACCAGCCGCACGCGCTTTCCTGCCCGCCATTGCCGACGATGGCATACCAGTATTTGTCGGTCTCCACCTGATCTTTGGTGGAGACCTGGAAGGAGAAAGCCTCATTGTGCTTGAACTCGGGGCCACCATTGAGGCCGACGCAGGGGATGCCGAGCACGGTGAACTCTACAAGCAGCGGATTGTCCTTTTTGCCGCCCGGAAAATCGCTGGGCGCATGGTGCACGACGCCCATTGTGCTATCGGGAAAGGTCTTACTGTAAAACAGGGCCGCCTCTTCGGCATCTTTGTCATACCACAGGCAAATCGTGTTCTTGGCCATTGCTTGTCCTTTCCCGTATCCAACGACAGTACGTTAGAGGAAAAATGAGTGGGTTGTTTTCTCGTTCTTCCCTCAGACAGACTATAACATTCGAAC
>JBDTPK010000811.1:0-1769 GCA_039932735.1 Nitrospirota bacterium | reverse complement strand
TCTAACGGGTGCGACTGCCGATATTTGGACACGAAATAGTAGGCGAGTGGATAGGCGAGCGCCGCACCGAGGAGGCTCAAGACGAATCCGCCAAGGAAAAAAGGTACGGCGTAGGGCATGACCTGTTCATAGATCCCACTGAAGCTCACATCTTGCCAGTTGAATGAGGGATTGTCCGATTGGCCGAGCAGGAGCGCACCGACCCAGTAGGTCGCGCCAAGGATGGGGACCACGGTCCAGGGATTGTTGAGAAAGGCGCCTGCCATGAGCGCGAGAAGGTTGAGACGTAAGGCCCAGGCGAAGAAGAACACCATGACCGTGTGTAATCCGTAGGCTGGAGAAAAGCCGATGAAGACCCCGATGGCAAAGGCCATTGCCGTTCGTTGGGGCGACTCGCGCAGATGAAGAACTTGTTTCAGCAGCGATCGAAATGAAGGGATCTTGGCCATGCCGTTATGGAAGAGGTTGGTTACGCGAAGTGTTCGTAACTGAGGTTCGTCAATCGGTGGTGCATACCGTGAGAGGACAGGGCCTGCATCCCGAAGCGACGAGGGCGAATGTTTCCAATGCAGGTCAGAGAGAACCCTCGCTCGATGGCTGATTGTTCGAGTCGAGGGCGATGTCGTGGTGATACGGTAAAGAGCAATTCATAATCCTCGCCGCCAGTCAGGGCGTGAGTTATCGGGTCGAGCTTCCGAGAGGCTGCATAGGCGCAGCAGGCCGGCGATAACGGGAGCGCGCGCAAATCCAGCTCCACCCCGACATGGCTTTCTTGGCAGATGTGGCGGAGGTCGCCGGAGAGGCCGTCTGAAATATCGATCGCAGAGGTGGCGAAACGATGCGAACTGAGCCACCGGCCTTCCGCGACGCGCGCGGTTGGACGCAGGTGCCGTCCGATGAGAAATTTCCGGTGCCTGGTTGAGAATGGTGCAGCGCGTGGTTGGCGTCTCATATGGGTCGGCGGTTCGTTCAAGAGTCTCAGCCCGGCCAATGAATCGCCGATTGTGCCGGTCACGTAGAGGCAATCGTCGACTCTCGCTCCGTTTCGAAAGAGGGCTTTGCGAGGGGGGACGATTCCGGTCAGAGTCAGACTGAGAAACCATCCGCCGTCCGACGCCGATGTATCCCCGCCGATGAGCGCCACATGGTGCGGGCGGCAGGCCTCCATCATGCCTCGGTACAGCTGAAGTGCATGTTGTGTGGTGCCGGTACGGGGAATGGCCAAGGCGACGAGCAGATAGTGAGGGGTGCCTCCCATCGCCGCGATGTCGCTGAGATTCGCAGCGGCGGCGCGGAATCCGATATCAGCCATTGTGGCGGTTTGAAGGTTGAAGTGGACTCCTTCTGTTAAGAGGTCGGTCGTCAGCACGGTCCATTGGCCGGCCGGTGATGTGATGACGGCAGCATCGTCCCCGATCCCTTGAATCACCGATGGTGTGCGGCGGCTGTGTCGTTGCTGGAGCGCATGAATGAGATCGAATTCGTGGATTGTGGAACGGGTTTTCTGACGAACTATGGACGCCATGCTAGCAGGCCCCTGAACAACCATTCTGAGTGAGTGGGAAACCAACGGCTAGCCTATCCGAGATGGTGAGGAATATCTTCTATAGGATAGCCGAATAAGAGAAGTTGAGTTTGAGGTCACGGTTTTGCAAAGACCTCATCTCTCTCATTCAGTCGGGCCCTCAGTCGTAACCTGTTAAAAGCCGGCAGACTGTGTCAGCATCCTGCTAGTGAAACTGTAAAGGAGCCGTTCACGTGCCGGTCGC
>JBDTPK010000810.1:0-1770 GCA_039932735.1 Nitrospirota bacterium | reverse complement strand
GGTATCTGACCCCTGTTGTCGCATTTATTTCCTCCTCAGAAAATCTTCGCTCCAACGTGTCGGATCCAACCGTTATGCCGTCACCACGACGGTTGGTGAAGACGCATCCCTGGGAATTCCCCATACCACATAAACAGGCTGATCCTGTCCGCCTCTTTGAAGGACAAGCACCATAGCGTAGAGTGTTCCCTCATTCCCTCGGACGGAATGGGGGAATGTGACTGTGCGTTTTAGCGACTGCCTGTCTTGATCTCATAGGTCGGAATCGGTGTTCCCGTGACACGTGCATAGAGAACAGCAGGATCGAGGTCGGCCCCGTTCGGCCAACAGATGGTGCCCAAGTCCGGATATACGCGAAATTCTCGGAAGCGAGTGAGATCTTTAAGAGGGGCGAAGACGCCCTCAAACCGTATAATGGCTGAGAGATCAAGTTCGCCGACCACTCCATCCTCAAATCGGAATCGGACGTGGTAGCCATCTAGCGGTGTGGCTTCAATAATATCTATCAGCATGAGCCTTACTCCAACGGCTTGATCTTCTTCAGCGGTGCCCGTTGCTCAGCGCGTGTCCAGTCGTCTCTCAACTCGTCCTGATGAAGCGCTCCCCATTCGGCGACTAATCCCAGTGCCCGTGGCGGTAAGTGGCCATCCAATAGCATCAGCGAGTCAATGCCCATTATGCCTTATGCTCACCCTAGCGCACATGAAAATGCGGCGGGGCGTGATCATCATAAAACATGGTGATGATAATACCGAAGAACCGACTCAGTTCAGGCATGTCTTACCACTCCGCGCTGTTCGTTCACACCAAAGGATACGCCTTTCGTGCTGAGAATTCACTCCGGTCTCCAGAGAATCGGCGTGTCTCGCTCGTGAGGCGCAAGACAAATAACCGGCGACGATGCCACGTGTTCTTCTCCCCCAGGAATCAGAAACAGACGCCCGACCCGTTTGTATCGCTTTCTTGGAGCCCCCTTGCTTCTTGACCTTACGTGGGCTGCAGTTCCCACTGTCTGGCACGTGCAACCCAGGCTTCTGCATACTGAGGCCAGTCATGTAAGGTTGCTGGATCAAAGTCAGCGCCATTCGGCCATACCAGCGTATGCACCTCTGGATCGACTTTCACTTGGTTGAACAGCGTGAGATCGCGAAGCGGTCCATAGAGCTGCCCCGCAAGAATCGGTTGCAAATTGATGGTTTGGACAGTGTCATCATTAAAATGGACCCGCAGCGTGTATGGCGCCGTAACTTCAACGGATAGAACACGATAAATTTGATGATCCATCATTCGCTCCTTATCTGAGAGGATCGATCGGAAACGGACTTGCTCCCTGCTGCAATTGTTGCCAGTCGGCCGACAATTCCGCCTGATGGAGTTCTGCCCACGCTTCTACTAAGCGGCGTTGGCGCCCCGGCAACTGACCTGCCATGAGTTCGACGGGATCAATACGATAGACAGCCACATCGTCCTGATAATAGGCATGAAAGTGCGGCGTATGATGTGGCGAATTAAATTCTGCAAACATCCGTATAATGATTCCGAAAAATCGACTAATCTCTGGCATTACAGGTATTGTAGTGCAGAAACAGGCTAAGTTAAAAGCTCTCTTCGCATCCTAACCTTTATGGGAGGAGAGAGAAAAACTGAGAGAAAGAGCCCCTTATGGTGGGTGAGGTCACGTGATAGATTGCGCCAGGAAATTCCAGTCGGAGCGGGCGTGCCATGGGCGAAAACTACCTCCACAAAACCGTGATGTCAAGACTTGACCCC
>JBDTPK010000809.1:0-1770 GCA_039932735.1 Nitrospirota bacterium | reverse complement strand
GATCATAAGACCGGACAGGCCGACGATGCGGAGGCTCGCTATGTGACATTGGAAAAATGGGCACGCACCCGCTTTCCCATGATGACCGACGTCACGTTCCGCTGGTCCGGCCAAATCATGGAACCGGTCGATGGCCTGGCCTTTATCGGACGAAATCCGATGGACGAACCAAATGTCTATATTACAACCGGGGATTCGGGCAACGGCATGACGCACGGAACCATCGCGGGTATATTACTGACTGACTTGATTCAAGGTCGAGACAATCCATGGGCTTCTCTGTATGAACCGTCTCGCAAAACAGTCAGTGCGTTGAATACCTTTGCGAAGGAAACCCTCAACATGGCCGCCCAGTACGTGGATTGGGTCACCCCCGGAGATGTCAAAGAAGACGTGCTCGTGCCCCCAGGGTCCGGTGCTGTTGTCCGGCGGGGCTTGAAGAAAATCGCCATATATTGCGATGAGGCAGGGAAGCTACACGAGAGATCGGCTGTGTGCCCTCATTTGGAAGGGATTGTGGCGTGGAATGGTTCAGAAAAAACCTGGGACTGCCCTTGCCATGGATCCCGATTCGACAGGTTCGGGAGAGTGGTCAATGGACCCGCAATAACGGATCTTCCTTTTGTGGGAACGCCTCCGGCACAATAGGTTTGCACACGAATGCCCATACACTTCCATCGGGAATGATGGTGGCTTTCATGGTGAATATCATATTGTTCCGTTTAGGAGGTGCCGATGGATCTGCAACGTTGTTATAACGCCAGCGAGGATACGTTTCCATTACCGCGCCACATGAGGGTACGCTATGGGCCGTTTGGATTTCCTAGACCTCCCGATACCCGTCGCCCATATATCTCCTCCAATTTTGTGATGGGGCTCGACGGGAGGGCCTCGTTTAGAGAGTTGAAGGATCATAACGATGGCAGGAACGTTTCAAGGAGCAGAGAAGATCGCTGGTTGATGGATTTTCTGCGAGCGCACCATGATGGGCAGTTGATCGGTGCCGGCACGCTCCGTGACGAGGCAAATTCCGACGGACGAGGCTGGGACTACGGCATCGATGACGAGGAATTGCGGATCTATCGACAAGATACGCTCAAGCTCGGCCGGCAGAAAGTCATGATCTTTAGCGGTTCTGGGAACATCGATCTCAATCTTCGCGTCTTCAGCTCTCCCAGAGTCGACGCGTGGATCATCACCGCCCGCGAGGGAGATGAAAATCTCCGATCGCAACTCAAGAGGTTAGGCCGAGAGGGAACGGTTACAATCCTCGCCGTGGGTGAAGGAACGCGGGTTGAGCTTGCCACCGTCGTGCAACTGCTTCGTCAAGAACATGGCATCCGGACACTGCTCTGTGAAGGCGGACCAAATCTATATGGAGGGTTTCTCAAGAACCAACTGATCGATGAAGACTTTCGGACGATGTCGCTTCAAGTCTTGGGTGAGTCCACCAATCCAGAAATCGAGCGACCGACGGCGTACGGTCAGGTGAGCTATATCCCAGGAACCGCGCCATGGTTTCGATTGATCAGCCTTCACTACGCACTGCCTCACCACGCATTTTTCCGCCTTCGGTACGAGGGTCCAAGGACGTTTCAGGACTAAGTCTCTCGCAGGATGCTGAAAAAGTCCTCCCGCGGCGTTCTCGCATCGCTTAGAGCTCCACGTACCGAAGCGTACGCCGCGCCTCTTCGCCGGCTGCGGCCTTACTGGACGGCCTTTTTGAGCATCCTGCGAGTTGTTCATGTGTCAACGCCACGCATAAGAATA
>JBDTPK010000808.1:0-1774 GCA_039932735.1 Nitrospirota bacterium | reverse complement strand
ATGGCGCGTATTTAGCGACCTTTCTTGCCCTGCCTAAGAGCGACGAGCATCCTCCGTTGAGACTGTATAGTGGACCCTTCTTGCTGCAACCCGATCTCTCCCTTGCGCATAGCCATCTGCTTGAGCGGCTGCAACGGTTGAGTTATCGACGAGTATCTGTGCCGGTGCAGTCTCCGGGCGACTATCAGCTGACCGAAGAGGCCTTAACGGTCTATCTCCATCCGCAGCCCGAGGGCCATGTCGGCGCGACGATGGTGATGTTGCCGCTGGATCAGGGACGAGTGACGGCTGTGCTGTCTCCGCTCGATGGGACGCCGCTGTTCCCCATCTTTCTGGAACCGGAACTCCTGAGCGGGGTGCGTGGTGAGTCGCGCCAGGTGCGCGAATGGGTTCCGTTGGCGCAGATTCCTCCGCGGATCATTGAGACAATCCTTACCGTCGAAGATCGCCGGTTCCACTCCCATTTCGGCATCGACCCGGTTGCTGTTGGACGGGCGCTCTGGACCAATTTCGTCAGGGGCGGAGTGGTGCAGGGCGGCAGTACCATCACGCAACAGCTGGCGAAGAATTTGTTTTACTCGCCGCAGCGAACGATGGGACGAAAATTCAAAGAAGCCTTGGCGGCGCTGATCCTGGAGGTGAAATATACGAAACAGGACATCCTTGAAAGCTATCTGAACGAAATCTATCTCGGGCAGGCAGGATTCGTCTCGATTTTCGGGGTGCATGAGGCCGCCCATCGCTATTTCGGCAAGACCCTTCAGGAATTGAAGGTGGAAGAGGTCGCGATGATCGCGGGTCTGGTCAAGGGGCCCAATAGTTACGCGCCGACGAAGCATCCTGAAGCGGCGAAACAACGGCGCGATGTGGTGTTGCGGCGGCTACGGGAGACAGGCCTTCTGACGGAAGAGGTCTGGAAACGCGCGATGAATGAACCGGTACGAGTGATTCCGTCAGAAGACGTCCTGACCGATGCGCCCTACTTTGTTGATGCCGTGCTTCGCCAGGTGGAGGAGGCTGGCGTGGTCCCTCTCCCGGAGGGCTTGCGGATCGACAGCACGCTCGATTCCATGATCCAGCAGGCGGCGACCGAATCGTTGGAGAAGGGACTGGCCAGTTTAGAGGCGGCGCATCCCCATCTCAAGAGTGCGCTGGAACCGGTGCAGGGGGCGGTGATGGTGCTCGATCCCAAGACCGGGTCTGTGCTGGCGTTGGTCGGAGGGCGGGACTACCGGCGGAGTCAATTCAATCGGGCCGTTCAGGCGCGGCGGCAGCCGGGCTCACTCTTCAAACCCTTCGTGTATCTTGCGGCGCTGGAAGCGGCCCGTGATGGCCAGGCAGGCCAGTTGACCGCCGCGAGCTTGTTGATGGATGAGCCGGTGACCTTTGAGTCGGAGACCGGTCCCTGGTCTCCGAAGAACTACGACAAACTATTTCACGGGCCTGTTACCGTACGGAATGCGTTGGAACAATCGTTTAATGTGCCGGTGGTAAGAGCGGCCCAGACCCTGGGGGCGAAGCCGATCGTGGAGCTGCTGCATCGTCTTGGCGTGACGAGCGCCATCGGCGATGATCTTTCGTCGGTGGCCTTGGGCAGTTCGTCTGTGTCGTTGGTGGAGATCACCGCGGCGTATGGAACTGTCGCCAACGGAGGGATCGCCGTCAAGCCGACCGCCGTGCGATCGACCAGGGATCGACAGGGAGATATCGTATGGAACAGTGTGCCGGATCGGCAACAGGCGGTCTCACCTCAAGGGGCCTATGTGTTGACGTC
>JBDTPK010000807.1:0-1780 GCA_039932735.1 Nitrospirota bacterium | reverse complement strand
TGGATCTTGGCGAACCGAAAAATCCCTCAAGGAATTCCGACATCCGAGAGACTCTGAGCGATGCGAGAACGAAGCTGGCAGACTTTTCAGCCCCTGCTATAGATCCCGACGGCCTTCGATCGACTTGAGTAACGTCACGTCGTCGGCATACTCAATGTCCATCCCGACCGGAATGCCGTAGGCGATACGCGAGACTCGGGTTCCGAGAGGTTTCAGTTGATTCGTTAAATAGATGGCAGTTGCTTCACCTTCGATCGTCGGACTTGTCGCAAGGATCACTTCTTCAATTCCCCCAAGCCTCACCCGATCGACCAACTCTTCAGCCTTGATATCGGACGGTCCGACGCCGTCCAACGGAGACAAGGCACCGAGGAGCACATGATACAAGCCGCGGTAGGCTCCCGCCCGCTCAATGGCATAGGTCGTACTCGGTTCTTCCACGACTAGAATTTTCGTCTGGTCCCGCTTCGGATCGAGGCAAAACTCACAGAGTTCTCCCTCTGCAATATTCCGACATTGCCGGCAAAATGAGAGTCCGTCTTTGACAGCGCGAATTGCCTCGGCCAGGCGAAGCGCGTCTTCACGCTCAGCCTTCAAGACATGGAACGCCAATCGTTGCGCCGTTTTTTGACCGATGCCTGGAAGACGGACTAACTCACGCACCAACCGTACGAGTAATCCTTGTTGATCAACTGCCATAATGTGAAAACCTGCTACATCATTCCAGGCATATTCATCCCGCCGGTCACTGATTTCATTTCATCTGCCATCATCTCACGAGCCTTCCTGAGGGCATCGTTCGACGCGACCATGACCAAATCTTGCACCATCTCCACATCGCCGCTTTTCACCACTTCGGGATCAATGACGATACCGACAAGCTGCATAGCCCCATTGGCGGTGACCATCACACTGCCACCGCCGGCCGTCCCGGTCACGGTCTTCGACGATGCCTGTTCCTGCACCTTCGCCATTTGGGCTTGCATTGCCTGCGCTTGCTTCAACAGATTTCCCATGTTGCCCATCGGGTTCTTCATTCCTTAACCTCCTTGTGGCTCGACACCGGTCTGACATCTGCGATCTCCGCGCCAAATATCTCCAGCGCCTGTTTGACGACCGGATGGGCCCGTGCTTGCTCGAAGAGGACCAGCCGTTGCTCTTTTTCCTTCGCCGCCCTGAGCTGCGCCATCGTCGGTCCTGAAGGATCCGACTCCGACAATTCGACAATCCGCAGACGAACCGTCTGACCGCTCAATCGTTCACAGATCGATGTGAGCACCGCCATATTCTCAGGATTCTCGATCATCCCTCGGGCCGCCATCTCCTGCTTGGCAAATCCAATTGTCGCAACATGGCCTTCCACCCCCACAAATCGCCCCCGCTCTAGAAACGCGGCAATTCTGGAAGAGGTATTGCCCACTTCCTCTTGAACTTGTTCCCAATTGAGCGTCACCGCAACGCGCCCGTTATCGGTCGCAGATGAAACCACAGGCGTCGAAGTCTTTACCTCACCGGCAGTATCAGGGTATCTGACATTCAGAGGATTCGTCGAGGATCCAGGGGGAAGCGCCGCATTTCCGACAACGGAAGACCTCGACGTCACTGGCGCGACCGGTGCGGGAGTCGTCGCCCGCAGAGGCCTCGGTAACGGTGAGGGAGCTGAATGTTCTGAGCGACCAGTCGAAGCCGGTTTCTCTATGGACACTGGAGCCGGCTGAGATGGGCGTACCATTTGGGCGGGCGGCACCACCTGTCCGGCTGGTTTCCCCTCCGACCGACG
>JBDTPK010000806.1:0-1782 GCA_039932735.1 Nitrospirota bacterium | reverse complement strand
CCGCGCCCAACGCCGGCGCACCTTGCGCGTCTGACGCAGCTCCGTCAGCAGTTTGGTCCGAATGGTGCTGCATGGCAATATATACATAGTGCCGCGCAGCTGGTCTCGGCTGGAGGATGTTCCTGTATGTCATCAGGAACGGTGCCGCTTTACTGTGAGCGGTCAGTTCAAGTGGGTAAAGAGTTATGTGGGGACTGCACATGTCATGGCCACCATTGAAGAGGCGCAAGCGGAGCCGAAGCCTGCTTCAGGCGAAGAAGCCGGTATTATGAACAACATGGGAGCCCCTCAGGAACCATTCAACCGACTTGCTGGCTACTTCCCTTTCCGTGAGTTTCCACGATTGAAGTTTGGGGTGTTGGCCGAGACATTGTTACATCTGAATCGAAGCTTCGAACGTGAGTTGGTCAACGCGTTTAATTGGAACTGGGCATCAAGGCAGGTTCGTGGTGTTGTTTGGCACATATAGTCCTGCGCATAGTCCTGCGCATTCTCTCATTGTTTGGATTAAAAAATTTACTGGGGATATTGCGTCAGCATCAGCCGCTTCGATTGCATCTTGAGCGTCTGCCGCCTACCAATCCGCTGGATAAATATCTCCACATTTCCATAGTGACGCCGTCATTCAACCAGGTTCAATTTGTCGGCCATACCATACAAAGCGTGCTCAATCAGCAATATCCGAATCTAGAGTACATCGTAATCGATGGCGCATCAAGTGATGGATCGCAGCAGGTGATCGCTCAGGTTGAGGAACACTTGACTCACTGGATTTCCGAAGCCGATAAGGGGCAAACCGAGGCCATCAACAAGGGGTTCCGCCTGACAACTGGTGAAATTATGGGGTACTTGAATTCGGATGACTTGCTCTTGCCAGGGGCACTTAACACTGTTGCCGACTATTTTTCTCGGCGGCCGGATATCGATGTAATTTATGGGCATCGAATTCTCATTGATGAACATGGGAAGGCTATTGGTCGATGGATTCTTCCACCGCACACCAGCCTGGCCTATGCCTGGGCAGATTTTGTCCCGCAGGAAACGATGTTTTGGCGGCGTAGTATTTGGGATCAAGTCGGTGGGCAGCTGGATGAATCTTTCCGGTTTGCAATGGATTGGGACCTTATCGCACGATTTAGTTCAATTGGTGCACGGTTTTATCGCATGCCACGTTATTTGGCTGCTTTTAGAGTTCATGCAAAACAAAAAACATCAATGGAGATGGAAACTGTCGGGGCAGATGAGAGTGAACGTGTGATAGTGAAGATGCATGGCAGAAAAGTTGGTCGCTCGGAGCGACGTCTGCGTGTAATGCCATATTTAATAATGCATATGCTGCAAGATGCCCAAAACCGTAAGTCTTATCTGAATTTGATTAATTAATTGGTGGTTCTCATTGTTGTACCGCGCTTTAAAAGCAAGCAGTTTGGTAGTCACCGGAAGCTACAACGGGATTGGGGCTGGAGCCCAGCATATGTTGATGCCATGTGGGGACTGCTACAGACCGAAAGCCCCGAGGATTTCGTTATAGCCACTGGTGAGTCGAATTCACTTGAAGACTTCGTCAGGACAGCATTCTCAGAAGAAGGGGTAGACCGGCGTCAGTATGTCATCCAAGACTCTAAACTATTCCGCCCGACGGAAATCCGTCATAGCCGCGAGCATGCTGAGAAAGCGCGACGTATGCTGGGCTGGGAAGCTAAGATGAGAATGCGAGACGTCGTGAGCGAGATGATCCGCTGCGAGCAATGGTCGTAAAATTCGAGTGGGTGCTATCAGATA
>JBDTPK010000805.1:0-1784 GCA_039932735.1 Nitrospirota bacterium | reverse complement strand
TCGGCATGGTGATGCCGGAATTCCGCGCGGGCCTGCGTGAAGATGGCTTCGTAGCCTTGGGTCACCTGCAAGGTCGGCTGATACGCGGTTGACCAAAAGTCGCCTGTTTCCAAATCGCGCAGATAGACAAACGTCCCCCAGCCATCGCAAGTGGCATCTTCTCGCCAGCGGGTAACCGCCAGATCACGCCAGCGACTGTAGCCGCCTCCGGCACTGCTGATGATGACGTGATAGCGGCCGTTGGATAGAAGATGAACCTCCGGCGCGGGTGGAGTTGGATTCGTAAAGACCCGCATCACGCTCTCACATTCATCAGCGGGTATGCGTGCCGCTTCCAGGGTCAAATCTTCGACGAACACGCTTGCGGCGGTTTTGGGCACACGTTCCTGCAAAAGCAAATCCGCCGCCTTGAGCAGAGGACACGCCATGAAGCGGCGCTGCATCGGGTAGTCTAGAAGGCTATTCGCCAGCGCGAGCAGGCTCATCGCCTGATGATGCGTCATGTAGGATTGGACGCTGACGCTCGTTTCGTCCGATGGCAGGTGGGATGGCGTGTAGTCCACCGCTTCATAGAAGCCATAAGCACCGGCGCGCCGATCGACCGCCAACCGTTGCAGATTATCACAGGCTTCCACCGGCGCGATCATCAGCGCCATCGCGGTGGCATAAGGAGCGATCACCAAGTCTTCGGCCAATCCCCGCTTCAAACCGAGGCCCGGCACGCCGAAAGCGCGATATTGGTAATTCAAGTGAACGTCGGTGCGGTTGTAGCCCGATTCGGAAATTCCCCAGGGCACGTCGCGCAATTTTCCATACGCGATCTGGCGCTGCACCGCCTCTTTGTAGGTGTGATCCAGAAGCGTATTCTCGTAATTGGGCATCACGAGGATCGGCATCAGATATTCGAACATCGAGCCGCTCCACGAAATGAGCAGTGGCTCACCCCGCGATGCGACGAGCAGGCGACCCAGCGAGAACCAGTGGTCCTGTGGCACCTGCCCTTGAGCGATGGCAACGTAGCTGCACAACCGTGCCTCCGAGGCCAGCAAGTCATAGAAACTGGCGTCGCATCGACCTTCACTGACGTTGAAACCAATGGAAAAAAGCTCCCGCGTCGAATCAAACAGAAATGTAAAATCCACCGCAGCCATTTCGTCGCTTTGCCGGGCCAGAGTTTCCAATATGTCCAGGCGTTGGCGGGCCCGGACGCCGGCCTCCCGCAGACAGTTCGAAAGTTCCGTGAGGTGTGGTGTTTTGGCGGACTCCATTTCCGCGTCGATCAATGGAGCGAGCGAGTGTTCGAGTTCGGTGATTTCCCGCAATGTGGGAGCCTGATCGAGTTTATCGAGTTGTTTCTGAAGCGGCACGCCGTGACGTTGGATCGGCAATGCCAGCCACGGCGCGAGGAAACGAAGGTCCTCCAGATGTCCCTCGCAATTCCTCTGCAAAGCTCGAGCCCACCGTTTTAGGTCTTCCTCTGAGTTTGCCACCGAGGCCGCGATTCGGGTGGCCTGATCTGTAGCCCGTTCCAACAAGGAGAATGCATCGCGCAGCGTGGATGGCGCCGCTTCCAATTCCGCATCGAGCTGCTTCAGGGCGGAGTTCTCGCCGTCGCAATCCCGAAGAATTCTCACGGTGTCGCGCAAACCGGAAAATATCTGTGGGGTGAACATTTCTTCATCGGCCTGTTCTCTTAGTCCTGAGCCAAGCACCAGCAAATGCCCGGCAAGGTTGCCGCTGTCCACGCTCGAAACATAGAGCGGCAGGAGTGGCTGGAGCGTGCG
>JBDTPK010000804.1:0-1786 GCA_039932735.1 Nitrospirota bacterium | reverse complement strand
CGTCATAGGCTCCGCCGGCGTCGTGCCAACCACGGAATACGATGCCTTTCTCGGCGAGAGCCTGAAGCTCGGTCGTGGCCCCTTCGGATGCTTCTGCATCCACCATAGTCACCACGTTGGCAGGCAACGCATGACGGAACTCTTGCATGAATCCGAGAGCCTCAAACAGCGGCTCGTCTTCTTCACGGCACACGATCTCTACGTACGCGCGATCTCCCATGACATGTTCTCCTTCGGCAAAGTGCCTACTACGTTTGCTTCTGTGACTGCTTCACGACAGCCGTCTGGGCGTAGAATTCACGCTTCTTGTTGGATTGGGTGACGGAATCGCCGCCACGGAAATCCTTCGCGACATCGCCACATCCCTGACCTTGAAAACCTTCGAGGTCAATGGAACTGTTTCCGTTTTCGTCTATCTCGACGGTGATGAGTTTTTCCTGCATGATGGTTTTCCTCGTCCCTCGCTAGCGAACAGCGAAACGCAACTGCACCTTTGGACCCTGCGGCGTTTGAACTACTTCGCGGCCCCGGAACACGTAGCCTTTGGTCTTGGCCACGGCCATGGTCTGCCGCTCTTTGTAACCCTGCGCGACTCGGCCAAGCCAGCGTTCATTCAAGTCGGTGTACTTCCGGTCCAGGTCATCAATGATGGCCTGGAAAACTCCGGTTTCATCCCGACCGAAGCCGACGGGTGCCAACGCGCCGCGTAGCTGGTCCTTCGGGATTGTGACCTGGACTGGTCTGTTCCAACTGACACCGCCGTACCCTCGTAAGGCCGTTCCCTCGGTTTGTACTTCGGGCTTGTAGCCCATCTCCGTCAGCGCTTCGACCAGGTATTGTTGGTCGGTCATGGTTGTGGTGAGTTCCTCGTATTGGCTCATGGTGCCTCCCTATTCCGTTTCTCGAAATGCCCGTCTCCCAGCTGCCGCAGCCGGGCTATCTGATTCAGTCGAAAATACGCCTGGTCGCGACGCGCTCAAGAATCGCCCGGATGCCTGTCGGCGCAGTGCTTCGATTTGGTCCGCCGCCGATCTCGAAACCGGAACGATGTACTCGGCCGATTCCTTCAATGAAAGATTCAGGCGCCACGCCTTGCGGCAGCATTCCCTGATCTCGGCACCGGTCCAGCCCCCGTCGTTGGGCCGTTCCCCATCAAGGTTCCATTTCGCGAGGTAGATCTTCCAGATCGCTTCCCGCTCTTCGCCAGACGGCAGATCGAAGAAGAACGTCCCGAGAGTGAAGCGGCGACGCAATTCCGGGGGCAGGCTCGTGATCGAATTACACGTTGCGATCCACAAGCTCTTTCCCTGGGAAATCGCATCGACCACTTGAAGTGCGGCGCGCAGCCGCTCGCCTGAGCCGCCCACCAGCGAACTCTGCATCGCCGAAAGATCGAACGCGACGGTTGGAATACCGGCCGTATTGCCCGCGGCTTTCGCGATCATCGACTTCGCCGCGCCCGGAGGGCCGATGGCGATAATTCCGTCCGCTCCGCGATCCTGCATCCAACCGAGCATCGTCCCTGTCATCTCGGTTTTCACGCCGGACGTGTCGGTGCCACTGCCGGCGAACGCCTTCTCTATCTCGTCGACAAACACGATCACGCGCGGAGATTCCTGGCCCGTAAGCACGGCGCTGAGAAACCGCTTGATGTTGTCGCAACCGCCGATGTCTGCGAACGTCTCGCCGCCGCGCCAAATGGTCAAGCCCGGTGCCTGTTCCACGGCCTGGCGCTTTCGCTCCCATAAACGCTCGACATCCAGACCCTTCTTCGACAGCGACATTG
>JBDTPK010000803.1:0-1793 GCA_039932735.1 Nitrospirota bacterium | reverse complement strand
CCAAAACGACGATTTTGCCGTCTGGTTGAAAGAAGATATTGCCGGGATGAAGATCGGCATGGAAAAAGCCATCGGAGATGAACATTTTCATTTCCATCTCGATAATGCGTTGGTTGAGCTTTTTCCGTTCGGCAACAGAGAAGCTGTCTAATACTTCACTCAAGCGCAGCCCCGACACGCGCGACATCGTGAGGATTTTAGGCGCAGTATATTTCCAGAAGACCGTTGGAAAAATGATGTCATCCCACGCGCGGAAGTTCGCTCGAAATTGCTCTAGTGTTTTGCCTTCGAGCGAGAAGTCAAGCTCATGGAGGGTATAACGTCTAAATTCGTTAAACCCATTCACCAGATTCAATCGTTCCACCCGCTTCGGGAACAATCGGTGCAGCACTTGCAGCATCCACGCCAGGATCGCCATATCCTGAGTGACGATTTCTCGAGTATGGGGACGCTGGACTTTAACGGCGACTTCCGTTCCATCGGGCAGCACGGCGAAATGTACCTGAGCCAAGGATGCCGATGCTACAGGTTGTTCTGCAAATGACTGGAAAACCTGGTTGATGTCCTGACCAAAAGTTTCCTTCACTGTACTTGCTACGTCGTCAAAGGGGAAGGGCGGCACGCGCTCTTGTAAAACAGCGAGCGCCTTAACATATTCGGGTGGAAGGATGTCCGGTCGTGTGCTGAGAATCTGCCCGATCTTAATGAATGTTGGGCCAAGCCGCAGCAAGGCACTGACAAACCGCTGCGGGATATACTGATGCTTCAGCCTCAGTTCTGGGGGGAGCCGCACAAACTTGCGATACGCGGTGTACTCTCGTAGCGCAAACCAAAGAATGCGCACCAACATATGCTTACCTCCTGGTAACTCTTGACGCATGATAATAGTTGGGATTGTTCATTTTTGTCCTAGAAAGAGTCCCAGAGCGGTAAACCAAAGAGCTGCGAAGACATGCAATAGCCATTTGAAATTCGAATCGATCAGAAAGTTTATGATCACCATCAAACCGATAGAGGACAATCCCGCCAACCCAACGACGCTCAAAACACCGCGCCGTCGCTCAAGAAACGCAGTTTGGGCAACGTAAAAAGTGAAAAGACCAATGGTAAAAATGCAGTTGGCGTCATTGTTTCCATTGTAGCCCTTATAAGTCCAGCTGGCCCGATCAAATGAGTTTTTAGAGTCCGTGTAGGACAAATACCGACAGCCGATTTCAGCATTTGCTTACATGCAAATCAGCCTCACGCTGACAGACAACGGTGGACTAAAATGATATAGTGAATGTAATAATATACACATTTTCAACCCACAGCTAAAGAGTTAAAGAGAAATACAAGCTGAAGAATAAGGAGACGCCAATGGCAATCACAATTCCGACGAAGACGGATTCACCGGAACATATCCCAGCCAGCGCCGTGCTGACCGGGATTGACCCGGCAACAGGAAAGACGATTGGAACGGTTGCGATTACTCCGGAGGAACGCATTCCGGAGATCGTGGCGCGCTCGCGAAAGGCACAGCAGAAATGGGCCGCTCTCCCGTTTGCAGAGCGCTCCAAGGTACTCACCGCCCTTCGAACTGTTGTGGTCAAGCGAGCCGGCGAAATCGCCGAGACGGTGTCGCGCGGGATGGGGAAGCCATTGGTGGAAGCCTTGGCGGACGACGTCGGACTGGTGCTGGATGAATTCGACGAATACATCCAGCATGGCGCCGAGTATCTGGCTGACGAACCGGTGGAGGTTCCGGCCAAATTCGGCACCGGCAAGCGCGCCCTGATCCGGCATGTCCCTCG
>JBDTPK010000802.1:0-1794 GCA_039932735.1 Nitrospirota bacterium | reverse complement strand
TGTGAAAACCTCGGTCACTGTCCACTATTGTTGGTCAAGCCCGACAGGCTCCTAGAAACTCCTCGAAGGGTCCCGCAACATTCCGGCGCTTCGCCTGTCTCCCACCGAACTCATGGCCCTGACGGTCAGCCGCCGCTTCATTGCGCCGTTGGAAGGGACGCAGCTCTATGCTTCGCTGCAATCGGCCCTGGGCAAAGCCTCTGCGGCATTGAGCCCACAGGGATTGGAGCTGGCACAGCAACTCGAACACACCTTTTCTATTGGGGTTGGCCCGCACAAGCGCTATCGGCATCATCGTGAGGTGGTCGAGCGGGTAACGCAGGCCATCGGGCATAAGACGCGCATACAAATGCGGTACGATTCCGTGTCCCGTGGCAAGATGAGTCGTCGAGAGGTTGATCCCTATCGACTCTGGTACCCCTCCGGTGGTCTCTATCTCGTCGACTACTGTCACCTGCGCAACGAGCCGCGTCTGTTCGCAGTGGAACGTAGCAAGTCCGTGACCCCCACCGATTTCCCCTACCAACCCCCACTCCATTTCGACTTCGACGCATTTGTCGAGGATTCGCTCACCGGCATGCGCGGGCCGCGCATGCCGGTGGAGCTGGAATTCGATAAGCCGACAGCCGCCTGGGCGAAAGCTCGCATCTGGCATCCCAGTCAGCAGCTCAAACGGTTACCGCGTGGGGACGGAACGGCGCAGAAGAAGAGGCACTTGCTGGCCTATTGCACGATCTTGGCTTGCAACGTGCCAACACGGCTGCCTTGCGTCGGATGAATCCCGAAAGTCTCAACCAAAATCATCCATTCAGGCGTGCCCTGAGCGATTCCGACTGCACGCGTCTCAAACAGCGCGCGGAGGCAGAGGGGGTACTCCTCCACACACCCGCACAAACAACGTTGGCGCACCAAAATGGCATGGCGCGGGCAGTCTCCTCCATGCTTGATGTGCGGCTGCTCTTTTCGTGTTTGGTGGATGCGGATTTTCTCGACACCGAGTCGCACTTCGATGGTGACGTACAAGGCAAGCGTCCTCGTCCTGAAGGGCCGAAGCTGGACGCCAGTGGGGCACTTGCCGCGCTTGATGCACACATGGCGGCGTTGCGCGGCGCCACTGGCGCACAGCTGGCGGTGCGGCAGGCACGGGAAACTCTGTGGAGTGCAGTAATACGTGCAGGCCGGGCAGAACCTGGCACGTTCACGCTGACCGCGCCGACCGGTTCCGGCAAGACGCTGGCGATGCTCAAGTTCGCCCTGGAACACGCGAAGAAGCACGGGCTGAAACGGATCCTTCTGGCAGTCCCTTTCTTGACATTCATCGAGCAGACGGCGCGTATCTACTGGATGGTATTCAGGGCATCCCAGGATAATTTTGTATTGGAACACCACAGCCTGGCCGGGCTGGGGGCTGAAGCGGAACAGCGGGACGCTGAAGGATCAAACGAACGTCAGCGCCGTCTGCTTGCCGAAAACTGGGACGCGCCAATCGTGTTGACCACCAACGTGCAGTTGCTGGAGGCACTCTTTTCCAACCGGCCATCTAGGCTTGAAGAAGCATGAAAGACTCCGTTCTATCCCTCGTGGAATCACATGAGTGCCTGGCGGTTGTAGGCTCAACCTTTCTCGCGGCACGGTGAACGTAAAGTTCTTGAATCTCACCTTGGAAAACTCAATACCAGGTGGTCATGATACTGGTGAGCTTATTGGAGCATGCCGCGCCATAAAAAGCCGCCATCGCCTTCCATTCACCTCTCCCATCCTTTATTATAAGCTTCAGACTTCCCTTTATCTAAT
>JBDTPK010000801.1:0-1796 GCA_039932735.1 Nitrospirota bacterium | reverse complement strand
CCAGAACGTTTTAAGATCAACCCATCCCATCACAAAGTGGGACTAAACATCTAGCGAATTATCCCATAATGGTTCCCGATGCCATTCGACAATTGGTGGCAGGGCAGGAGGACATGGAGCTGGTGGGTGATTGTCGCGGCCCGATGCATATTTTACAAGAAACCGGCAGAGCCAAGGCGGATGCTGTGATTTCACGCATGAAGATACAAAGGAGCCTGGCCTCGCGTGATGCGTGTTGTCGGGCAACCGGCAGGACGAAGCGTTCACAGAGGTACAACCAGGCTGTGTATGGAGCTCCGAAAACATCCTTCTGCGATGGCCGACCTTGTCCTGACAAGGGGAAGGCAATAGTCATGTCGAACACCACCGGCGAGTCCGATGTGACCCCCACGGAGTCTGAGACCACAGGCACGGTTGGACACGGTTTTCACGGAAGCCGAGAGACCCCGGCGACATCCACTTCCTCCCATGGGAGCGAATTGTTCGGAGAAGGCGCGAGGCCACAAGTCCGACAAGCACGTCGCGGGGAGTCAGACAGCTCCATAGTACCGCAGAAGCCGGCGAACAACGACAGCGGTCCGCTGTCGGCGGAGTCGGTGGAGGGAAGGGGGTTGACCAAGGAGAACGCCGAGCAGTGGCTACTGGACCGGACACAGCGCAGGGCCTCCAGGTCGCGCGGACTGCTGGGCGTTCGAGCCGCGGCACGTCTCCGACGTGCGGGGTGCGGTCAGCAATGACCGTCCCTACCGCGATAATCTTTGTTTGATCGTCAAAAATAAAACATAGCGGTCGGTGGGAGCGCAGGGGAGGGGCTGCCCTCCGGGGGCTTATCAGCGTTCTTGTACGTGGCGAAGGGCATCTTGATAGACTCGCCCTGCCGGGTCGAGATAAAACCCGGATGCCATGAGTTGATCGAGCACTGATTGCAGCCTATCGATGATTCCCATGACGGTGACTCCCCGTACGACCTGTTCCCTGAGTGACCACTTCCTCGTGGACTTGCGGGGTGATCAGTAGGTGCTGAAAGAATCGGTTGAGGAGACGGAACTGGTTGACTGCGCCAAGGTGAATGAGTGGGCCACTATCTGTGACGACGATCGCGCGGTATCCAGTGACGTGGCAGTCTTGAAGGCCTCCGACTCCTTGTCTAACCATCCGGCTTCGTATTCTGCGGCAGGGATCTTATGTGCTGCCATCAGCGTCAAAAACTCGCGTAGAGGCATCCCTCACAACTCGGCGCCTGTTCGCCAAGAAATCTGCTCCGTGCGCACCCAGTCAAGAACGGCTGCTCGTTTGACATCCTCGACCAGTGCCGCGTCGTCTATTGCCATCATGCCTAGGAATGGTTCAGGCAACTCCCATTCAAACCGTATGGTATGGCCCATCATGTCACATCATCATTGGAATTCCTCAGATTATATTGGAAGACCCGCAGTAAAGAAAGAGATGCCTGATGCGAAGCAGAGAGAGGGGAACAGGTACTTTCCCAGATTTAAGAGTTGACTCAAACGGTCAGAGGTCTATTTTTGACCGTGGCGAAGGGGGCAACGGGCCTGTCCCCTTCGGCGGGGCGGCAGGGCACGCCGGGCGCGAAGCGATTTAGGTTGAAGTTCTCACGGTCTGGCCTCGTGGGTGACCGAGCAGATCATGAGAAAAAGACCCCTCCTTTTTCTTCATCAAGTTCCCAGCGCCGCGCGTCGTGACACAGTCAATACCACGTGCGTGACGCAACGAGGCCATGGTCAGGTGGAAGTGTGTCGGTCACATCTTGGTTGGTATGGATGAGGAAATTAGTA
>JBDTPK010000800.1:0-1800 GCA_039932735.1 Nitrospirota bacterium | reverse complement strand
AATTACGGGGTGGCCCTGGATTATTAACGCACTATCTAATTAGAAATAGAATAACATGATAATGGGTTTTATCATGTTAGAACTAGCACACTGCATTCACAGCAGTTCAATGCATGGCAGGACATCACGGAGGACATGGGAATGCTTCAGCAGCAACCGCCAGAATCTGAGATATAAAAAGAACGGTAGACGGACTGTCAGAGCAATAGGAACTCAGACCCATCTCTTCGACAGGCCGCTAAAACCTAAATGACAACCCTGCAATGAGATGATGGGTATTGAACGTTTCCGAGAGCTGGACCGGTCCCGCAAATTCATGCCGAGCCTCAAAGTGCGTGAAACGATATTCCCCAAACAGCCCAATTAATGGTGTGAGCTGGTAGGACGTTCCGGCTCCAGCCTTGACGCCCACCGACATGACCGTATCGCTCTGATGAGCCGGACCCGGTAAATTTGTTGTGTCTTTAAGTCTCGTCCAGAACAATGCCGGACCCGCTGTGAGGTAGGGTTGGAGACGCCCCTGAGGATACTCCTCACCTTGGAACAGCGGCAGCCGGAGCCGCAGCACATCGAATCCAAGTCCTAGCACGGAGACGTTGATCGTCTGAATCGTCGCCGTAGTGTTCAGTCCTGGCGCCGTAATTTCAAGCGTCTGTCCTCCCCCGACTGTCGGGCGGAAGTAAAAGACATCCACCCCCACACCCATCCAGGGAATCCGATCAAACCAAATTCCTGCCCGTCCACCCACGGTTCCAGAGGTATCGAATTTGACGTCGTGAGCCGTGGTCGTGAACCCAGGCAGAGCCGTTTCCGTATTATGCTTTGCCGTAAACGCGCTGCCACCATAGAGGTCGGCATTCCATTCGGCACTTGCGAGATGGGGCATCGATACCGCCGCCATGAAGGTCATACAACATACAACCAGCCTTTTGAAGTGGGTTCTCATCAGACCTCCTTGGCAAATTTATGGCTACTATATGGATGAAGACTCTTTCTGCTACCAACCGAGCCTAACAGCAATTGTTACTGCTGCGTATATAAAACGGGTTATCGGCTATTACTGAGAGAATCCAGGAGGACGGTGAAATGGAAGGCTCATGCCGCGAGTAGAGCACAATTCATAATTGACAAGCGCGAGAAGGAAATCCACGTGCGCCGGATTCCTCATGCTGCTACTCATCCGTAGAAGCCCTCTCCACTCTCATCTAAGTCCCCCCTTCCGAGGTACTTCCTTCAGGTCTTTCGCACGCGGTCTGCGGGCGATAAGCTTTCATCAGACGATGGAGAGAGTCCCAAGGGGGTCACAAGGAGGCTCAGCATGGTTTCTTCCCAGGCGGGCGTCGTAAAATCTCGGTCAAGTAAGCGTAGGGCGCACCCGTGTGCAGCCGTCATTGCGAACGGCGCACAAACCGGCGAGGGACAAGTCCTCGACGTATCTGGGAATGGCTGTTTAGTGGAAAGCCTTGTGCGAGTCAACGTAGGAGATTCTCTCCAGCTGCACCTCTTCCTCCCTGAGATGGATCTGTCCTTGCGAGTATCGGAGGGGGTCGTCCGCTGGGTTCGGGGCTTCCAGTTCGGCGTCGAGTTTATGACGGTGAACGAGACGCATCGCGCGCGTCTTCATCATTGTATCCGCGCCTGGAACGAGGATCCATGGAAGTTGGCGCGATAGCCGGCAGGGACCCGCGCCAGAACTCCACGTTCTGGCCTGTCGCTCTGCCGCTTCTCACGCGATGCTTTCTCTAGTGTCAACGATCATCTGACGTTCCCCCTAGCACGATCATCTGAAATTCCCCCCTC
>JBDTPK010000799.1:0-1808 GCA_039932735.1 Nitrospirota bacterium | reverse complement strand
TGACGAGGCTCTCAGTGGACAGCATCTTCATGATGCCGCATCTCGGCGTGCTCTCTACGATCGATGAGAAGGCGGCGACCGATGTGTTTGTCCGCGATTGCATGGTCTATTTAGGAACCTGTATTGCACCGATCGGGCAGGGAAAGGACGGGGATCGGTGCGCGGACTATGTCATCACGTTTGCCGATGGGCGAATCGACAAAGGGGCACTCGCATTCGGCGACTTGCGATTGGTTCCCTTAGCCGGGGATCAGAAGGCGTCGATCATGATCCAGCCGGTGAAACAAGCGAACCTCGGAGCAGGGGCGGGAGTTTCGGTTACGCGAGAGGTACAAGGCGGTGTGGTGGGCCTCATGCTTGATGGGCGCGGGCGTCCGTTGCAGTTGCCGACCGATCACACGGCCAGAGTCGCAGCGTTGACGAAATGGTACAACGCAGTCGGGCTGTACCCAACTGCGAGTTAGGAGTTCTGAGCTGTGAGTTTGTAGTTGCTTGGATGAGACATTAACTCAGAACTTAGTACTCACAACTCTGAACTTTACCTATGCCTCACAGTTACACTCCAGGCTTAACCGTCACAGAGCAGACCACGGTCCGTCGTCGACGGATGTTGTCGTTGCCCGGCAGCGTGCTGGTCACGACCGGAGAGACCGTGCGCGCAAATCAGGCAGTGGCTCGTGCGGAATTGCCAGGGAAGGTCTATCCCCTGAACCTCGCCAACCAGTTGGGTGTGGCCCCGGATGAAATTCACGAATATCTGATCAAGAAGGTCGGCGATCCGGTGCAGAAGGACGAGATTCTGGCCGAGAACAAACCTCTCATCAAGTGGCTGAAGACAGAGGTTCGCTCGCCGATCACCGGCGTCGTGGAATCCGTTTCTTCCGTCACGGGGCAGGTGCTGTTGCGGGAGCCGCCGCGTGTGCTGGAGCTATTGGGCTATGTCGACGGTCGCATTGTCGAGGTGATTCCGCAGCAAGGTGTCGTGGTTGAAACGAATTGCAGTCTGGTTCAGGGGATCTTCGGCATCGGCGGTGAAACCAGGGGCGAGATTGTGATCGCCGTGACGTCGCCGGACGAAGCGCTCACGCCGCGCCACCTCACCGCGGACATGAAAGGCAAGGTTGTCGTGGGTGGCTCCTTCATCTCGTCGGAGGCGCTGGCTCGCGCAAAAGAGGTGGGGGTTGCGGGTTTGGTGATTGGCGGCATTCACGATAAGGATTTGCGCGCACTGCTGGGCTACGACCTTGGCGTAGCCATCACGGGCACAGAACAGGTCGGCTTTACCCTTATTCTTACCGAAGGGTTCGGCTCTATCCCCATGGCCGGCAAAACATTTGCCCTTTTCTCTGCCCATGCAGGACAACCGGCGTCTATTTCAGGCGCCACACAAATTCGTGCCGGCGTCATTCGTCCGGAGATCATCATTCCCAAACAGGCAGACGCAGCGGGCGATCACGGTGCGGACACCGTGCCGCAGCGGGAAGGTATCAGGATCGGCGACCAGGTGCGCATCATTCGAGACCCGTTGTTCGGCAAGATCGGCGAAGTCGCGAGTCTTCCGGCCGATCTCCATAAGATTCCGACCGAGAGTGACGTGCGTGTGATGAAAGTCCGTTTTGCCGACGGCAGCACGGCGGTCATTCCGCGGACGAATATCGAATTGATTGAAGGCTCGTAAGCCTGAAAGGTGAAACGTTACACGTGAAACGTCGAGGACGTCAGGTCCTTATGGCAACGGTGCTCCTGCTCGTGGCTGTTCCGAGTCAGTCATGGTTGCCGGTGTTTGCGCAAACAGCCGAGACAAAGAA
>JBDTPK010000798.1:0-1816 GCA_039932735.1 Nitrospirota bacterium | reverse complement strand
CTGCCCCCCATGGCCAGCCAATACGACAACGCGCGCGAGGATATTCAAGAAGTCTTGTCCGTTGCGCTGAACAAGACCGGCAATATCGAACGTGTGGTGTCTCCTGAGAATGTGACGGATATCTTCCAGGCTTCGAAGGAAGCGTTCGATGCGTTGGTGTTCTACTTCTCACGTCTGGAAATGACGGGTCATTCCGACAAAGATTCCGCGATAAAATTGGGTAAGGCGCTGAACGTGGACTCGTTCCTAGTCATACGGGTCAACTCATGGGAATACATGCGCAAAGAAGGCGACAATGTCGGTCGGGTAGGCCTCAGCCTCCGCTTGGTCGATGCCGCCACCGGCACCACCGTATGGAAAGCTCGACATGAACGGTCGAGCAGTTATATGTTCTACCGGCCGAATTTAAAGGATATTGCAAAAGAGTTGGCCGCTGAGATGATTCAGGCCATGCCCCCCCAAGTCAAACCATAGTCCCCGCTTCGTCTCTTCTTCATGTGGTATCTCTGATTTATTTGCTTTGTTTGGTTTTGGGGTTGGGCGACACTCCCCAGATGAACCAGACATGCCGGATTTCTCCCAAACGTGCCCGCCATCAAAATGCTGCTGCGCCAAAATCATTTTTCTCGACCTGCTAGGGCAAGAGACACATCATGCGCGATGCCTGGGATAGGACGCCCAGAGGTCACCCTCTATGAGATCGACCGAAGTTTCAGGCTGGGGGAGAAGAACCTGGGCCGGTAATCTGGCGATGAACTCAATCGTCGTCGTCACGGCCACCGCCGTGGAACAGGTGCGGACGGCGAAGGACATCGGGAACGCAGCGGTGAGAGAACAACGGGATCGGGAATCTAAACTCTTGAGGACCCGACAGTCAAGGTGAGTAGCCCGGCGGAATGTCACCGCCAGATGCGTGATATAGGATTTGACATCCACCGATGATAATTCGTCAGGAGACTTATTTCTCAGAAAGCCCTGAAACTTGCGGCACCACTCCGCATAAGCTTTGAGCGTTTTTCGGGAATAGTGCCGTGTTGTGATCTCTGCCGCCAGACTGTCGATGATCGTGTCCCAATCTGGAGAGCCGGATTTCTCTAGGCAACGCCATTCGTTATACCGTTTTCCAGCCGCAATGCGAGGGACAGGAGACTGTGACAGCGATTGCGGATCTGGCACCTGGTGTTCACCGTCCCTCGGCGGGGGGATATCCGCCTGCTGTGGCGTGGCAGACTTTGTTTCCAGCACAGGCTGCGACCGTTGTCTGTCCAAAAGAGAAGGAGCTGTAGGCGTGATCGCCTCGGCCTGAGATGGGGAGACATGTGTCTTCTGTCGTTGTGACTCAAAGAAGAGAGACACGGCATGCGCTGCCTGCTGTTGCTGTTCGTGAGACTGATTCTTTTCCCGCAATTTGTCGATGAACGCACGTACCTGTCCCGATTTAGAATCCGGAAGCGGATATTTGCTTCGGAAATCAAGATAGTAGCGCAGCCATTTCCGATACTCCGCGTGGCGGGATACGGGAATCTCCCGCGTCGTAAGGGCGGCCTCATAGTGGGCCCCAATATCATCCGGGATCAGTTGCATAGCATAGGATGATACATAAATGACGACTACTATTTAAAGTCGCATGTTAGTCATTTTGAATCATGAATGATATTTACGACATAGGTCGAATAATTTTCCCTTGCAATTGACAGGATCGAAAACCTTTTGCTAGCCTGCATAACTGTCTAATCACTGGTTCTCCCTTCGCTTCGCTCAGGGAGAACCAGGGGCACGAACCCGACCGCTACGCGGCGGCTCAGCCCCGCGTTAG
>JBDTPK010000797.1:0-1817 GCA_039932735.1 Nitrospirota bacterium | reverse complement strand
ACGCACACCCAGCCACCTTCGCCATCTGCAACATGTCCATCTTCTCAAACTTCTTCCCCAACGGAGCCATCTTTAAGACAGCGCCACGGTTGGTCATCCCGCTCTCCTGCCCACCAGTGTTGCCGTACACTTCATTATCCAACATAATTGTCGTAAACCGTTCCTTTCGGAACCAGGAATGAAGCACTTGCTGGAACCCGATATCCGCCGTTCCGCCGTCTCCCGCCATGACAACCACATCCTTCGGCTTATCACCGAACCGCAACCGCAACCCGCGGGACAGTCCGCTCGCGACACCGTTCTGATCGCCATAGTTCCCGTACACAAACGGGATCGCAGCCTGTGAAATCGCTAACCGCCCACAGCCTGCTGTTCCAACCGTGATGGTATCTTCCGGATTGGGGAAGGCAATGATCGCCAGCCGGATGAACAGTGTCATCGCGCAACCGGCACACATGGGATGTTCTTCGAGAATTTCCTTGAAACTTCCCATTTGGGAGACCGAAATTTTCTTTCCAAACGGGCCATGCTCGACCATGTCGCGATATTCTTTGGGCATAAATTTCTCAAACCCACCTGAAAACTTCACATAATCAAGACTCATCGGAACACCTCCCTCTATCGTGGCAACAGAAACCCATTGCCTATCGGAAATATATGGTTATATGCAACATTCTCGCAAGAATTCGAGGCTGAATGAACTGGACTGATCCACCTTCAAAACGATTGTATGGTAACAAAGGCTAAAAAAGACTGTCAATGAGAAACGTCCATAATATATCCTCCGACCCATACGCGAGTGATGATACTATAACTTCCTGATAATCAACGCAACTTCTCAGAAGGCCCACCATACTAAAAAGAAGGCCTAGCGCACTCCGGCGCTGTAGGCCATTCGCCCCAACAACTTGCGGTTTGCAATGTTTCCATACCTGCTGAATGTGCGGCCCATTTCATGGTATTGGAAAGAGAGATTGCCGATTCTATAAAACTTGTCTAGACTAGGCCCATATGTCAACACGCGTGATCATTCCCGGGGAAGGCGAAGGCGCTCAGCACGTCGGTGGAGTCCATAAGCGTCCTCCGATTCCGGACGATTCGCTCAAAGCCGAGTGCCCTAAATTCATGAGCCACGGCCCTTGCGGAGGCGTGCGAAAAGGGGGGCTGTGTGAGGTGTACCCCGAGATGGCTTGCCCCTGGGTGACCCTCTACATTCAATTGGAAAAAATCGGCCAGACCGAGTGGATGAAACAAGTCTAGAAAGACATGAGGCGTGATGAAACGTGCAACGCTGGTGAAGAGACCCCGGAGTACCAAGCTCGGCTACAATGAGCGGTATGCAAAGAGCGGTATTACCACCCCACTGCCCGACATCGAAACATTCACGAACCAATACAAGGGCTACGAAATCACGATCGAAATTCAAGAATATACCGCCATATGCCCAAAGACAGGCCTTCCGGACTTCGGCACCATCACCCTACAATACAAACCCAGCAAAAAGTGCCTAGAGCTTAAGTCACTGAAAATGTATCTCCATGCGTACAGAAATCTCGGCATCTTTTATGAGAACGCTGTCAACCGTATCCTGCGCGACGTCGTAACGGCCTGCCGCCCTATGCATGCGAAGGTCACGGGGGAGTTTGCTGCTCGTGGTGGACTACGTAGTGTGATTGAAGCTACATACCGCTGATCGTCCCGACCCCCAACCCCAGCCCCGCTAGATCGTCAATTCACCACTCCAGTTTTTCGTCGATTGACTATCCGGCAAGTCCCTTACCCTCGTCCAAAGAGCGAACTGACACGCCTTCCCCTCC
>JBDTPK010000796.1:0-1817 GCA_039932735.1 Nitrospirota bacterium | reverse complement strand
GGGTTGCGCGCGGCCTGTCACGATGTCGGAAGGCGTCTTTCAGTTCATGGGACTGCCTCCTGGACAAGGTGGCAGGGGCAGGGACTCGAATCCGGCGCAGATACTGTGCTTGGAAGCGCAAATAGCCCCCTCGCATGCGGACTCCATATGATTCGACAAAAAACTGACCGACCTTCGATAGCAGCAGACCTCCGAGTACTTCCAGGTCCCACTCGTCCGACTGAATGAAATAGAGATTGTGGTGAGGGTACGTTTCACCTCGATCCAAGACAGGCTCGAGCGTGCTCTTAATATCCGGGATATAGAGTTTGTGTGTATCGGTGAGGGCATGGTTGACGCGGTCGATTGTCTTGTACCACTTGCCTGCACTATTTTCAGCTGCGTGGCGCTTCTTTAGCGCAGCCGCATGTTGCTCGTAGTAGGTTCGTAACTTTGGATAGGTCTTCAGATTGACCAGTCCGTCGTGATTCCATGGATTCACCAGATAGTGCCCGGACCATCGCACCGTTCCGCTCGACAAATCTTTCGCCAGTGCGAGCTTCAGGAGACGGGAAGGCTCCACAAGGTCCGCATCTGTCGTGATGTACACGCTATCGTTCCCAGTGGCGACGCCGATTCCTACCTTGGCATTCATCTCGAGGGGAGAAAACTGATCTTCCAGTCGTCGGAGGAGCGCCAGCTGTTTTGGTGAATGGCAAGGCCAAGGGCCAGATCCTTTGAACCATGTGTTCACCACTGCTCGATGGACACCTTGAGGCAGTCTGTCGTGGCCGTTTGTCCAGAGCGTCGTTGCCAATTGTCGTGGCTGAATGTTCTCAGCGTCTTGGCCGGCACTGGCCACAACGGTTGACTGCTGTTTTGTGTGTCGAATGACCGTGATGGCCGGATAGGCGTCGACGTCATCGTCGAAAGCGTTGGCGTGGTGCATGCTCAGGAGCATTTCAACACTGTACGCTGAGGTTATAAGCTGCCGCAGTTCTGCCCCATATTGATTACGCATCCATCGATCAGCGCAGATAAATGCGCATACACCGCCGGGCTTCAACTGCCGAAGTGCGGCTTCAAAAAAGGCCACATAGAGATCGGCTCGACCGCGCATCGTTGGATACGCATTGCGGTAGACCGAGGCTGTGTCTTCTGAAATATCCTCAAGCCGCACGTAGGGAGGGTTTCCGATAACAAAGTCAGCCCGTTTGCTGTCGGCATCGAGAAGGTAATCCCGGTTCACCACCCACGCGTCGGCCAGTCGTTTGGCCAGCGGGCGCTTGATCCCATGATTCATCAGGATGTTCCGGGCAACAACGCGCGCACGAGCAGCACTCGCTTCATTCAGCTCGTAGGCGATTAAGGAATGTTCGCATTCTGCCAACGATCGATCGAGATTACGACACGACTCCACCAGGCGCTCGATCATAGGACCGAGAAATGCGCCATCACCAGCCGCTGGTTCGATCGCGAGGGCATCTGCCAGGTTTTTGTCGGAGCAATAGCCGCTGAGATCAAGGAGCAGTTCAACGACCCAACGTTTTGTGAATACGACGCCTTTCGGCTCGACTATTGCCACAGGAAGAGGACGTCGGAGAGGTGCGATCAGCTGGAGCTGAATGCTTCGCGTTGCAGCTGATGGAGTTATCTGGGTGTCTGCCACGAGGGCCTTGAACTCACTGGTGAGATTTAGGGGAAAGGAGCGATTGATACTAACTTGTCTGCGTTTTTCGTTCAAGATTCATTCACCAGCAGAGGTGCATCAGCTTGATACACAGATAAGAGGCCGGGTCTGGCAATCCAATATCGCGGAGCCTTGTCCGCGCGCGTGG
>JBDTPK010000795.1:0-1818 GCA_039932735.1 Nitrospirota bacterium | reverse complement strand
GACGATGCGTACCTTGTTGCCTTCGAGCAACGCCGCATTGGGGTGGGTCACAATGCGGTCGATTGTGGAAATCCCCTCTGTCACCTCGATCGTGCTGGCGAGGATTTTGCCCACGGCGATCGATTTGAAGTGCACGCGGTCGTCCTCCGTCACCACGGCCACTTGCGTGCCGTGCTCCTGGAACACCATCGCGCTGGAGGGAATCGTGAGAGCAGTCCTATCAGTCGGCACCGTGAGACGGACCGTGGCGTAGGACTCGGGCCAGAGGGCTTTGTCCTCGTTATCGATCGTGAATTCGGTGACCGCAGTGCGCATGTCCGGATCGAATCCACGGGCGATGGTCAGGAATTTGGCGATGAAATGCCGGTTGGGCAATTGCGGCACCGTCACGTTTGCCGTCAGGCCTGGCTTGAGGTAGCTCCCGAACGACTCTGGTATGTTGACGAACAGGCGCATCATACCGACTTCAGCCACAGTAAAGAGGTTGGCGATCGCGCCGCGAGTCGTGATATTGCCTTCCTTCGTGACGTAGTCACCGACGTTGATGTTGCGTTGGGTCACCACGCCGTCGTAGGGCGCGATGAGAGTCTTGAACCTGATCAGCGCCTCGAAGTTCCTGACGTTCTGCTCCGCTGCCCTGAGCTTCGCCAATTCGGCTTTCGCCTCCGCCACCTTCACCGAGATCGACTGTTCGGAGACCGCATGGCTTTTGCGCAGCGCCAGCCAACGATTCGCTGAAAGTTCGGCGAGACCATAGAGGGCACGCACCGACGCCAGATCGGCCTGGGCCTGCGCATACTGCGCGTCGAGGGCCGGCGCGTTGATATCGGCGAGGATGTCGCCTTTCTTCACCAGCGCGCCGTAGTCTTTGTGCCACATTTTCACATACCCCGAGACCTGCGCGTAGATCGGCGCCTCAAACCAAGCCACAATTTTGCCGGGGAGCGTTATGGTTTCGGTCTGTGCCATCGGCTTTGCATTGGTGACGGCGACGGTGCGGACGGCGTTTTCCAGCGCCTGCTCGTGCACCACAGCGGCATCGAGGTTGTTCTCATAGATCCGAAAGCCCCCGTAGAGCACGCACAGCAGGATCGCTGAGATTGCGACGATTGCCACGCGTCGTTCACGCAGAGCCTTCATGAGGGTGTTCATGTTACGCACGGTCCTTATGGCGAACGGCTTGTCTGCTGTAGATCATGGCGTACACGCAGGGCACGAAAAACAGCGTGAAGAAGGTTGCGACCGTCAAGCCGCCCATGACCGCCAGACCCAGCGGCGAATTCTGAGAATTACTCAGCGACATCGGCAGCATGCCGATGATCATGGCCGATGCGGTCATGAGCACCGGACGGAAGCGGGCTTTCCCGGCTTCCTCCGCGGCCCGCAGCGGGTCGCTATGCTCTTTGAGCCGTTCGCGGATGTAGGCCACGACGAGAATTGAATTGGCGGTCGCCATGCCCATGGTCATGATGGCGCCCGTCAGCGCCGGCACAGAAATATTTGTGTGTGTCAGGAACAGCGACCATGCGATGCCCGCCAATGCACCGGGCAAGGCCGTAATGATGATGAAGGAATCGAGCCATGATTGGAAGTTGACGACGAGTAGGAGATAGATGAGCACGATCGCGGCGATGAGACCGACCACCAATTCGCCGTAGGCGATGTTCATCGTTTCGGCCTGGCCATGGATTGTGAGCGCTGCGCTGCGGGGCAACTCTTTCTCCATGCGTTTCGCGGCCTCCTCGACATCGGCCAGCACGCCCCCGAGGTCGCGCCCTTCGGCGGACACATAGATGTCGAACAGCGGCATAATGCTCG
>JBDTPK010000794.1:0-1824 GCA_039932735.1 Nitrospirota bacterium | reverse complement strand
GCCTCTTGTACGGTCATAAAGCCCGTGTTACAGTTCTGGAGCCTCGCCTACGGGGCATTCATTCACACGGATACTGCCTCTGTCTGATTTGGCTACCTCCGACCTCCTACACCGTTGCGCGAACATCCGTGACCAGCTGAGTCACGCTGGTCTCTTTCCGCCTTTGCCCGGACAGGCTTCAACCCCTGAAGCAGCTGCGGCCACAACGACTTGGCGCATTGCCGTCGCACCGTTCCTTCTCACGAACGATCAAGTAGATTTCTTCCATCAACTCGGGCCGCAGCTCTTGTCCTTGTACCGAGCCCTGAACCGCCTCTATCTCGACAGTGTACGAGGTCTCCAGCCAGCTTGGGTCGCGGGATACCTTGACCAAGGAAAACCGGAAGGTCTGCTGACATACAGCCGAATGAAACGGTTTCGCGATCAGCTTCCCGCGGTCATCCGACCAGACATCATCCCGACCCAGGACGGCATGGTGATCACCGAGCTCGACTCGGTCCCCGGCGGAATCGGTATGACCGCATGCCTCTCGACGCTCTATGCCGAGCGTGACGGCAGCGGTGGTGTTTCCCTGGTAGGAGGCCCCGAGGGGATGGTGCAGGGCTTTGCCGCCATGCTGAAGGCCCAGCTTGCCCAACATGCTGGATGTGTCGCGATTCTGATGTCGGAAGAAGCCAAAGACTATCGGCCTGAAATGACGTGGCTTGCGGCGCGGCTTCGAGCGATCGGTCTCGACGCCTACTGCGTGGAGCCTCGTCAGATTCGATTCACGGAAGAAGGCCTGCGGATCGCCCGCGAGGGCATGGACCAGCCGATCGCCTTGATCTACCGCTTCTATGAATTATTCGACCTTCTGAACATTCCAAAATCTGAACTTGTTCAATATGCGGTCAAGAAGGACCGAGTCTCCGTCACGCCCCCATACAAGCCGGCGCTGGAAGAAAAGCTCGCCTTTGCCCTCCTCAATCACCCAGCCTTGCGCCCCTTCTGGGAACAGGCATTGAGCCGGGAGGTCTTCCTGCATCTGACCACCGTCATGCCGCGCACTTGGATTCTCGATCCTGCGCCGATCCCTCCGTCCGCCACGATTCCTGGTTTGGCGATCGGGGGGCGGGCCGTGATGAACTGGCATGATCTGGCCACGGCCACCCAAAAAGAACGGCACTTCGTGATCAAACCATCGGGGTTTTCTGAGCTCGCCTGGGGCAGCCGAGGCGTATCGGTCGGACACGATATGCCACAGAACGAATGGGCCGGCGCGATCGACAAGGCCCTCGCCTCCTTTCCCCGGACACCCTATATCCTGCAGGAGTTTCACAAGGGTCGCCTGTACGAGCTCGACTACTTCGACCCGGTGACCAGCGAGATGAGCCGGATGTCTGGCCGCGCCAGGCTCTCACCCTATTATTTCGTGAGTGGCGAAAAGATCGAACTCGCTGGTATCCTGGCTACCATCTGCCCGGCGGATAAGAAAGTGATCCACGGGATGAAAGATGCGGTGATGGTCCCATGCGCAGTCGCGCATGGGACCAATGTGTAATGGTGAAACGATGCAGGATCCTCCGGACAATCAGCGATTCAACATTACACATTGAGCATTAAAAATTATCATGGCACTCACTCTCTATCATGTGGCCTGGTGTCCTGACTGTGAGGTGGTGCGCCGGAAACTGGCGGACCTCCATGTCGAATACGAACACATCATTGTGCCCGACATTCGCCCGATGCGCACAGTGGTCAAAGAAGTCTCAGGCCAATATTATGTTCCAGTCCTCAAGGATGGAGACATCGTGCTGACGGAAACCGACGACATCCTCGATCATC
>JBDTPK010000793.1:0-1825 GCA_039932735.1 Nitrospirota bacterium | reverse complement strand
CCCTTCTCTTCTCATCGTCGAGCGGTATTCAACACGAGAACTGCATGGCGTACGATCAGATCGTGCCCAAGCCCAACGTCAGATGTTCAGCAGTCTTGGAGTAAGCAAACTCCTACGTGACTGCGGGGAGGGGCCTGGAAGGTCAGAATGAGAAGGAAGGAGGAACGAGAACGGGTTAGGTCAGGCACTGCTGTTTCTCTTGCCATACACTTCGCAGCTGGCTCCCGTCACGCGAACCTGGACGCGACCCCTCCGTATGGCAACGTACATTCTGTCCATTGGGATGGCGACGTGACCTCTGGTCCTCCGCACTGGCTTAACCACTTCTAATCCCCTGCTAACCCTCCTCTCATCGTCGACTGTTATGGTGTTCATGAACATCGTCACACGCCCGTACCTCGGTTGATCAACCACAAGGAGGAAATCATGAGACAGCTCGTTCGTCAGACAAGTGGATATGCCCTAGCAGTGGCGGCGCTGAGCGCCCTGCTGATCTGGGGCAGCCAATCGTTCTCCTCGTCTCATGCGTCGAGCCCGGCGGCGTCCACGCCGATCCCGGTCGCCCTCACCATGACCCCGGCACCAGCCAATGGATTTACAGACGTGGCGACGGCGGTGACCCCCGCCGTGGTCAACATTACCACCGTCATCGCTGAAGCAGGGTCGGAGCGCCGAGGCATCCCGGATGCACTGCGTGAACGCATGGAGGAGTTCTTTGGAGGACCGGGGGGACCGTTCGGCCCTCGTGGATTCCGTGAGCCGCAAGGCCCGGGTGAGCCACGGGGGCATCGAGGCGGCGGGCAGGGATCCGGCGTCATCGTCTCACCAGATGGGTACATCCTCACCAACAACCATGTGATCGACGGCGCACGGACCGTCACCATTACGCTTCCAGACAAGCGAGAATTTACGGGTACAATCATTGGAGCCGATCCCAAAACGGATCTTGCCGTCGTAAAGATCGAGGGAAAGAACCTCCCCACGGTCTCCTGGGGCGATGCCACGAAATTGCAAGTCGGGGAATATGTGCTCGCGGTGGGAAATCCCTTTGGTCTCAATTCCACTGTCACACTTGGCATCGTGAGCGCATTGGGCCGAGGCCGCATGGGCATCACGCAGTACGAGGACTTCATTCAAACCGACGCGGCGATCAATCCTGGGAATTCCGGCGGAGCCTTGGTCAATACCAAAGGCGAGTTGGTGGGGATCAATACGGCGATCTTTTCTCAATCCGGCGGCTATCAGGGCGTGGGCTTTGCCGTTCCCACCAGCATGAGCAAGCCGATCTATGACAGCCTGGTCAAGAATGGGAAGGTCGTGCGTGGGTTTCTAGGCGTGTCGATCCAAGATCTCACCCAGGATCTGGCCACCTCGTTCGGCCTGAAAGACCGAAAAGGCGCCCTCATCAGCGACGTCAGCGATGACAGCCCTGCGGGCCACGCCGGTCTCAAGCAAGGCGATATCGTGACGGCCTATCAAGGCGCGCCGGTTGACGATGCCGTGGCACTCCAGCGACAGGTGACGAACACGGCGGTGGGCGCGAAAGTGATCGTCCGGGTAATCCGCGACGGCCAGGAGAAGAACCTCGCTGTGACTATCCACGAACAACCGGAACCCACCAAGACCGCCAAAACAGAGGCCGGTGAGACGGACCATGCCTTCGCCGGGATGGCCGTGCAGGATCTTGATCGAGACACAGCCAAGGAGCTCGGGATCAAGGGGACCGCGCAGGGCGTCGTGGTCACGGCGGTAGACCCAGACAGCGGGGCCGAGAAGGCCGGGGTGATGCGGGGTGACGTGATCCGGGAAATCAACCGGCAGCCGG
>JBDTPK010000792.1:0-1830 GCA_039932735.1 Nitrospirota bacterium | reverse complement strand
CGACTGCGGCCTGGAGAGGGCCGAGGTCGCTCGCCTCTTGCGCGTCACAGTGGAGTGCGACTGGTCGGAATTGCTCAGGGGGAAACAGGGGACCCACAAGACAATAGTATCGCGACGAAGCTCTCGGCGAGGATGCTGACGCTGGCCTCTCAGGAATCGCGCTACCCATAGGAAGGGGCGGCGAATTCTTCCCGCCAGCAGCCGGTATTTTCGCCCGTGTTGCCGAGCTGCTCGTGTGAGGTCAGTGCCATTACAATGTGCCTGTGGACTACTCCAGAGGAGGTCTGGGCGCGGTCAGTCGTTCGCAACGCGAATGACGAGCTTGCCGAAGTTCTTGCCTTCGAGTAGGCCGATGAAGGCTTGCGGGGCATTCTCAAGACCATCGACGATGTCTTCGCGGAACTTCACCTGGCCCTCCTTGAGCCAGGCGCTCATCTGGTCGAGGAACTCGCAGAAGCGGTCACCGTAGTCGTCGAAGATGATGAACCCCTGCATCGTGATTCGTTTGGTCAGCAACGTGCGGGTCAGGAGCCCTAAGCGATCCGGGCCTGGGGGCAGCTCGGTGTGGTTGTAGGTCGCGACCAAGCCGCAGAGCGGAACACGGGCTCGCACGTTCAGCAGAGGCAGGACGGCATCGAAGATCACGCCCCCCACGCTCTCAAAATAGATGTCGATACCCTTCGGGCACACCGCGGCCAATTGTCGTGGAAGATCGGCGTTGAGGTGATCGAGGCACGCATCGAATCCCAGCTCTTCGGTAACAAATCGGCACTTGTTTTCGCCGCCGGCGATCCCAATCGCGCGGCAGCCCTTAATCTTCGCGATCTGACCCACGACTGAGCCGACCGCGCCGCTCGCGGCGGCGACCACCACCGTTTCTCCTACTGTTGGCCGGCCGATGTCGAGGAGCCCCATATAGGCCGTAAAGCCGGGCATGCCCAGGAGACCAAGGGACAGCGAGGGGCGAGCCATGGCTGGATCCAGCTTGGTGAGACCCGCGCCGTCGGAGAAAGCATAGTCCTGCCAGCCGCTGGCGCTGAGGACGAGGTCGCCCCGTTGGTAGCCCGGATGCCGGGAGTCTTCCACGCGTGAGACGGTGCCGCCGACCATCACGTCACCCACCGCCACAGGCGCGGCATAGGATGGCGCCTCGCTCATACGGCCACGCATATAGGGGTCAAGTGAAAGAAAGAGCGTGCGCAACCGCAGCTGGCCGGCTGGAAGCACTGGCATCGCGAGTTCTTCCAGATGGAAATTCTCGTCGGTCGGGGCGCCGATCGGACGGGAGTTCAGCACGATCCGGCGATTGACGGTGCGGTGTTGGGACATGGCAGATACCTTTTTTGAGCTGGCTCAGAACATCAATTCACGAGTCCGTGAATGCCTTGATCAGGGCGTCACCTTGTGTTTGACGAGAGGTGTCGTGCGGCGGAAGGGGCGGGATCTTGCGCTCGATACGCAGCCACGCAAAGACAGCCATCTGGGCCGCGCGCAGTGAATACGCCCCCGTACCCATGACCTCACGCGCCATGTCGACGACTGGACTGATACACGAGAAATGTTTCGGGTCGCGAGGCCCCGGCAGCGGTCGATCGCTGCGCCTGCGCGGCAGGAACAGGCGGGTGAGGTAGGGCATTCTGCGCATGCTCGACGAGCATGTATGCACGCTCCGTCGTTGCCCGCATCCCTTTGAGCCACACCGCCCGCGCACCCTCTGACCCCTTGCCCCCATGCTGCCCGCTCTTCCTCCGCCGATTCACCCCCTCGAGTACGGACATGCGCTTACGAGCCCAGCTCCTTGCGGAGACTGGCCAGGTCCTCCGCATGCTC
>JBDTPK010000791.1:0-1831 GCA_039932735.1 Nitrospirota bacterium | reverse complement strand
CGTTGCTATCGGGATCAACAGAGGTCTTTTCGAAATATCGCCCATGCGGCGCCACTATGCCCGAGTCTTTGTCCAGCACGAGAGGGCATTCCCGTCGTTGTTATGCCCCCAGGGCATGTAACCCGCTTCAGGTTCCAGGCCATGCAGACCAGATCCCACTCTCCGCAGACGGACTCCACCCCTCGGAGCAGGAACTGGCGGAATCCCCTGACGGCCTTGATGATGCCGAAGACCGGTTCGATGGTGCTTTTCCGTTTGCCGTAGAGGGCCCGACCGTCTTGGGTCTTCAGTCGATGCTTCATCTCGGTCACGGCATCGGCGTGGTCTGGCAAAGGCTCCGGCTCAGCGAAGCGTTCTTTGAGACTCTGGTGGTGCGGGTCGCGTGGGCTGCTGATATCCGGCTGAATCTCATGCTCCAGGCACGTGCCGACGTTGGTAGCGCTGGAGTAGCCGGTATCGGCCACCAGAATATCGATGTTCCCCAGCGCCTCCGGCAGGGTGCGTACGGCCGCAAGTGCCGGTTGGATTTCCAGCTTGTCATTGGGATGTTGACTGCGATGCCGACCGACAATCAGCATCGTGTTGACATCGACGCTGGCCTGGGCGTTGTAGCTCTGTGCGAAGCCGCCGCCGGAAGTGGGCATGATCCGGGATGCTTCGTCGGTCAGGTTGCCTTGGTCCGTGTCCCGGGGGCCGGGTTCAGGCGGCTTGGGTGGTTTACCGCCTGCCTTCTTGCCCGTTTGTTGCTTCTTGGCGTTGCGCGTAGTGGGCTTGCTCCTCAGCCTGGCGATTGACGGCCCGGTGTTCGATCTCCGCTTTGGCTCTGGCAATCGCGGCCAGGCGCTCTTCACGACGCGCCAGCTCTTCTGGGATATCCAGCCCGTCAGGGAGATCGGTTTGGTCCGCAGCTTCTGCCTGGCGCAGTAGGGCTTCCACCTCAGCCTTGAGGTGCTGTTCCAGCTTGCAGGCATGTTGCCAACTCAAGGCCCGGGGTTTGGATGCGTTGGCGTTGATCTTGGTGCCGTCCAGACTGACGGTGCCCAGCTTTAAGACCGCCATCTGCTGGGCAATGAGGAGCATCTGGACGAAGAGCGGTTTCAGCTCGGCGAGAAAGCGTTTCCGAAAGGTGGCGATGGTATCGTGGTCAGGATGATCGTTTGCGGCGAGAGAGCGAAAGGCCACGGAGTCGTAGGTCCCACGTTCCAATTGGCGGCTGGAAAAAACGCCGGTCGCATACCCGTAGAACAACAGCGCCAACAACATCTCCGGATGATGCGCCTTGGACCCACGGCCGGCATAGGCGGCCTGGATTGAAGTGATGAGGTCAAGCTGCTCCACCATCTCGACGACGAAGCGGGCCAGATGGCCTTCCGGCAACCAGTCGCTCAGAGCCGGAGGGAGCAGATACCGTGTGTCTCGGTCAACTTGGCGAAACGTGTGACTCATAGCTTTGTCGCCTCAATTGGGGTTTTTAATACCCGGCGTTTTACCATACTACGAACGAAAAGTCCGACAGACTCCTAGCGGTCAAACTCTTTATGATGGGCACCACCTTCGTCACGCTATACCGGGAAACCGATTGGACCAGAAAAGGTACAGGGTTCTTATCCGTACCAAGCTCCAGAAATTTCAACTGATATCGCTGCTCGATCTCTAGGCAGACCTCCTGCAACACGCTATCGACGGCTGAATCAACTATCGCACGGCGATATTTGGCAGGAAAAACCAGATGGCACAACAAAACCGTAACGTTATGACTCTTATGAAGGTACTCGCTCACGCAAGTCGTTTACGCCGCAAGCGGCGGGGAATATACCCGCAAGTGATTTAA
>JBDTPK010000790.1:0-1835 GCA_039932735.1 Nitrospirota bacterium | reverse complement strand
CGTATTGGGTTGATGGGCATATTGTATATTCCCTCCCCAAGACCTGGTCCGCATCTCTTCGTATCTTTGCCCAACGGCACTCACGGTTTTTACATTATCTGTTCTCTCTCTGGGATCGACTGCTCGCTATTGATCCGGTGCAGACGGTCGAACGTCAGATCAACCGAGAAGGACGTGCCCATAAAGGCTTTCAGCATGCCGAGCAAGTAACCAACGAGTTGATGGGCAAGGTGAGGTCCCGCGTCGGCAGGATTCCGATCGTTGCGTTTTCCTGCGAGACTGCGGAGCCCTACGACAGTGCGTTTAAGGCGATCTCCTCGCATTATGACGTGGTATTTCTCCAAGACATTGCGGAGGCCGTCGAGGCTGCATACAAGCGTGGAGACGATGTCCTTCATGCGGACATGGGGCACTGGAGTGTCAGAGGTCACCGCCTGGTCGGGTCGCTTATCGGTGAACATCTTCGTGCTATGATACCGAGGATCTCCCAAACCCAGAGCAGGAATACTGAGTAGATGGCTCCCCCCATCGCTTTAGCAGGCCCTCAACTTGTCAGCCGGCTTGTCGGCATAGGGCTGAAAGAGAGCAGCGCATATCTCAGGACGCATTATTGAACAGCCTACCCCTAACGCAAGGTTCGAAGCCTAGAATCATGGAGAGGTGACCAATTGGAACGAAAGGATGAATATTCGGTCCAGAGAACCTGTTGCACAAACCCATTGAGGCCTAGGTATTGTTATGTATTATGGGCGCGCCATCTCGGCAAGTTGAGCGGTGATGCGATCGGCCAGACGCTCGCCCTCCTGCAACGGCCGGCGTACATGACCGGTGCGTTTCGCATGGCTCCAGACCAACTCATCGGGAGTGAGGGCCGGGGCGTAGCCGGGCAGGTAATGCCGGGTCAGCTTGCCATCGAGCCCTGCGACGTATTCCTTGACCGCGAGTGCCTTGTGGGCCGGCAGTCCGTCAAGGATCCAGATGCAGGGGCTTGCGGCGTCCGCGCATCATCCGGTGTAGCAGGTCCACGAACAACGGGCGGGTCAAGGCACCCGCATAAGTGGCGAACCAGGAGGCACCGTTTGCACTAATGGCCGAGGCGGCACTGATGCCTTGACGTTGGCCGGGAACCTGGGCCACCGGTGTGTGCGCACGTACGCCTCCTGTCTTGCCGGGAACCGCATCGGCGCGAAAACCCGACTCATCCCAGAAAGAGATCTCGGTCTTGGTTCGCTTGGCGTGGCGCGCAGCATGGGCGTCTACAGTTTCTTGAAGTTTTCCGATGGGGAGATGCCATTCACAAAGCCACGGTTCATCATCCGAAGTGATGAATTGCAGATTATTAATCGTCCGTTCCTCTCTGCCAGGAAAATGTTTTCAGCAGGCGCTATCGGAGAGCTGCCATTTATTGACTACGACAGGTACTATGCTCCGACGGAATGGGATCAACCTCAATGGGAACTCCTTCACCATTTCTATATGTTTCGTCTGTTGACGTCGCTGCACCCTCTGTACAAACTTGATCGTCCGGAAACGTCCCTCGTTGAGACCGAAAGGATCAACCGCACATTGTTCCTGAAATTCAGACAGGCGGTTCTCGAAGATGGTGGCAGGCCTCTCATCGTTCACCTCCCGACTGAGGTAGACTTGATGGAGGAAGCCCCTGAGCCGTTCGGTGTAAAGGTGCTTAAGAGTATCCAGATGGCCCATGTTGATCTGACACCCTGTATGAAGTCCTTTTCGGTGTTGGAGCTATTCAATGCGCCGGAGGTCGGGGGGCATTATTCCGTGAAGGGCAATCGGGTGGCAGCACAGTGCATGCTCGGAGATGTCAAGGC
>JBDTPK010000789.1:0-1837 GCA_039932735.1 Nitrospirota bacterium | reverse complement strand
GCTGCTTATCCTCACTTCTGACAAGGACTTCACCTCTGATTTCCTTATTGTCGAGCTGATCAATCGTCATTTACCTTATTTCCGGCTGAACGCCGAGGAGATGGCGAAAGCGGGTTACACATTTTCAGTGACGGACACAGTACGGCGCGAAATCTCCCTCGGCGCAAAGACATTGGACCTGAACGAGGTCAGTGCGGTTTGGTACCGCCGAGCCATCCATCCAAGTTCGGTCGCTGGCCTTTCGCACGGCGAGAGGGTGTTCGTGGCAGGCGAACTGCGCCATCTTGCAATGGGCCTCGTTTTGAACCCGGATATTACCTGGGCCAATCCGATTGACAAGGTCTCCGTCGCCGAACACAAGCTCTATCAACTGCAGATTGCTCGACAAGCTGGCTTTCGGGTTCCGCGGACGTTGTTTCTCGTAGTGCGCCGGAGCTGCGTCGCTTTGCGGACGAAAATGAGCACGGAACGATCTGCAAGCCAATTTTTCATGGGATGTTCGTTGACGAAACGGACGCCTATTCCGTATACACCCGCCGCGTGACCCCCGACTCCTTCGACGTGGACTGCGTGAAGAGTTGCCCTGTTCTTCTTCAGGAGGAAATCGCTCGGAGCGCGGACGTGCGGGCGGCGTTCATTGGATCGCGATGCTTCATAGTGGACATCAAGGGAAATCCGCCGCTGATGGACTGACGGGATTCTAACGCTACGGTTTCTTATACTGCGTCCAGCCTGAGGGACGACCTCCAGAGGATGTGTAGGACATTGCTGGATAAACTCGGGCTGGTATATGGCGCGTTCGATTTCGTTGGAATGCCCGAGGGCGAGTTGGTTTTTCTGGAAGTCAATCCGACAGGCGAATGGGCATGGCTGGAGAACCGGCCGGGATTCCGATGCGCGATGCGTTCATTCAACTGTTCTATGGTGACAGCAAATGAGTCCTCGATTTATTGCTGAGCCGCCGCGCTTGATAAAACAAGGTTCACTAGCCAAACATCTCCCGCAAATGTTCCTCCGTGTCAGGCTCATCGTGTGGCAGATCCTGGCTCTCTTCCACTCCCGGCCTGAAGAAATTGACCCGTTCCCAGAGCCGACGGCCGAGGTCGCCGACTCGCATGTAGAACAATGCCAGTGGATGTTCGATCAAGCCGAGAAGCGGCGCCTTCATCTTGAACAAAAGGCTCAATCAACCTTTGGTCTGATGCTATTCCATGTCCCCCTTTTGGCGTCCCTTTTCGTTTTCATTATCAGCAGAACCAGCGCCACCGGCCCAATGAGGCTCAAGGTAGCAATCATCGCCTTGCTGATTGTTTCCGCGGGCCTGTTGCTTCTCGGTTTCATTTCGGCTGTGCGCGCCGTCAGCGTGAAGGCGTTTGAGAATCTCTTCCTTGATTCGGTCATCGACAAGGCCGGCCAATTCAGGGAATACAAAAAGAAGTTCCGCGCGCGGGTTGCTTTACTGCACCGCAATGAATGAGACGATGAATGATCATCTAGCGCAGTTTGTGAAGGGAACACATTTCCTGACGGCCGCTGCCGTCAGTGCTCTCGTTCTCGCGGCGGTTCCTACAAGCTTAGTGTTTTCAAATCTTCCCGCTTCACCGACAGAGACGAAGATCGTGGGACCTGTGGACGTTTCTTCTCCCGGGCTGATCGCCATTCGCAATGACATTGTCAACCTAAGGGGGACATCGGAAAGCTGCTGGAAAAATAGCTCGGCCACAATAGACGATCTCACGCGGCTTGAGGGGAAATTTACAAAGCTCGAGGCGAAGTTGAACAAGATACAAAAAGCAGTGAGGAACTGAAAAAGTGTCGGGAGTCTTTTCCTGCCAGG
>JBDTPK010000788.1:0-1838 GCA_039932735.1 Nitrospirota bacterium | reverse complement strand
GCCGCATGAAGAAGCTGGCCCGCGGCCCGGATCCACTGGCGAGGCTCAACGCCAGGATCGACTGGAAGATATTTCGGAAGGATCTGGAACGTGCCGTTGAGAAGGAGGCCAGGGGTCCCGGCGGCCGCCCGCGCCATGATGTGGTGATGATGTTCAAGGTGCTCGTGCTGCAGCGATACTACAATCTCTCGGATGAGCAGACGGAGTACCAGATCAACGACCGGCTCTCGTTCCAGAAGTTTCTGGGGCTGACGTTGTCCGATTCCGTTCCGGACCAGAAAACGATCTGGCTGTTTCGAGAAGTGTTGATCCGGAAAGGACAGGTCAAACAGCTCTTCAGGCGATTTGAGAAACATCTGAATGACGCCGGATTGATGGGACACGAGGGCAAGATGCTTGATGCCTCGTTGGTGGATGTCCCGCGGCAGAGAAACAGCCGTGAGGAGAACGAGGAGATCAAACAGGGCAAGGTCCCTGAGTCCTTTCAGCAGAACGAGAACCGGATGGAACAGAAAGATGTGGCGGCCCGGTGGGCAAAGAAGGGCGCGGACGTGCATTACGGGTATAAGAATCATGTGAAGGCGGACCGGACCACCAAACTGATCGAGGATGACGAAGTCACCGACGCCCGTGTCCACGACAGTCAGGCGGTTGAAGATCTGGTGGAAGCCGACGACGGGATCGTATACGCGGACAGCGCGTATACGGGTGAAGCTATCGAGGCGATCCTTGAGGAGCACGGGGTCACGGGCGAGATGTGCGAGAAGGGGTATCGGAATCATCCGTTGACGACGGCACAGAAGAGGAGAAATCGCAAAAAGAGCAAGATCAGAGTTCGCGTGGAGCATATTTTCTGATTCATGACGAATACGATGAAAGACGGGTTGAACACATGAGAGGGATCGGGATGCCGTGGGTCGCCGCCGGGATCGGAGGTTGAATCTGGTGTACAACCTGGCCCGATACGAACAGATCCAGCGGTTAAAGCTGGCGTCGTGGGCCTGCGGGAGGCAAAGACCTCGGAAAGAAGAAGCCATGACACGGAACAGGCGAACACACGTGGGGATCAGAGGCAATCAGGGTGTCAGAAAACAAAACACGGCGGGTAAGAACCCTCGTTTTTGAGAGATGATTTTTCTGGCTTCAATTAGCGGTTAATAGAGGTGCCCATAAGTAAGTGCATATACTTTTTCACGCGTCCTCCTGTAGGTCCAACGAAAAGTCGCTCGTCGGCCGACTTGCGAAAAATAACACAAGCCGTTCGTGAGTATGGTGATGAGAATCGAATGTCGAGCCGAACGGGCAAGCTGCCGCAAGCACCACAAGCAAGGGATAGACGGCCAGTAAAACCATTGCCCATGTTTTGAACCGTCGAGGGGTGGCCAAGGCGCTCACGTGGCGCTTCATAGGAGGAATTGCTTTACACATTCGTGTCAGCAGCATCGCGTTATTTCAGATTGATGAAGCGCCCTAGCTGCAACACAATCCGATTATTCGGCCATGCATATTCCGTCCAGCCGATGGCAACATCACCCGATTCATGTATCGCTACGGTGGGATGTTCCGCGTTGGCGCCGGTGCTCAAGATCTGTACCGGGCCGAAATGTTGCCCGCGATCCATCGACACCCGCATCACAACCCGCTTGCGCACGCCGGTGATCTCTTCCCAGACCGCCACAACCGCGCCATTCGGATGCACCGCCATCCTCATTTGATCGGGCAAAGATGTCGTCGAGGTGTGAAGGGATACGGGGGGACTGAATGTCCGACCTTGGTCATCAGAGGTCGCAACCACCAGTCGAGGCTTCTCGACTGTTCCTTCTGTGTACCAGCCGACA
>JBDTPK010000787.1:0-1841 GCA_039932735.1 Nitrospirota bacterium | reverse complement strand
GTGTATCCTGAGGGGTGAATTGCCCATGAAATTCTTTCTCTATGGGGACCATCTGAACCCCACACAACTCAAACGTCGCGCCCCGGAACATCAATTCCTGATGCTGGCCACTATTCCAGAACACACGATCAAATTTTGTCGATGGTCCTCACAATGGCGATGCGGCCTTGCCAGCGTGACTCCGTCACCAGGAGAACACGTCTGGGGTGCGATCTTCGACGTGACCGATGAGGACCTCAAGCTGATGGACCGCTTCGAAGACGATGTACCCCCGAGCGCGTTTCGCCAGATCCAAGTCACCGTACTGACGGAAACCGGGGAGAAAATACTCGTCACCACCTATGCCGCCACCCCCATTGGCAAGTTCAAACCCAAAGCACACTATCTCGATTGGGTCATGAAGGGCCTCAAACATTGGAAACTACCAGAAGAGGCCATCGAAACGTGGAAGTCGTACGCACCGCAGTGAAACAGCCATCAACGCACAGCAATTGGCATTCAGCTCTCTCGTATCGATAACTGAATGCTGACGGCTGAGCACTGATCGCGTCATCGATCATCAAAGGAGAACCCATGCCGAAGCCCAAGTATCACATCGTCGTCTGCACCAACGCCCGTCCCCCAGGCCACCCGAAACCCTCTTGCGGCAGCGCCGGATCAGCCTCCCTTCTCATGGCCTTTAATATGGGCCTCATGCAGAAGGGTGTGATCCCAGGCGACGTCCTCGTCAGCGGCTCTTCCTGCCTTGGCCCCTGCGAGCAGGGCCCAACCGTCGTCGTCTATCCGGACGCCACCTGGTATTCCAAAGTGACAGAAGCAGACGTGGCGACGATCTTGGACGAGCACATCAAGGGCGGCAAGCCGGCCGAGAAGCTGAATCCTGACTCAGTGTGGAAATAAGCCTTCCCGTTTCGAGCCATGGCTAGCGCCACTCACCACGAACACAAATCCCATGCACCCAAGTCAATTGGGTGCATGGTGATTACCTGTAGCGACACGCGGACTCCCGACACCGATACCAGCGGACAACTCATCCACAAGCTCCTCAGGCAGTTCGGGCATAAAGTCGTCTCCTACCATTTAGTGAAGGATGAACCGGCTCAGATCAAAGACCGGATCGCCGAAGGTCTGGCGAACGAGGCCGTCCACGCCATCATCATCAATGGCGGGACCGGCATCTCAACACGTGATTCAACCTTTGAAGCCGTCGACGCCATGCTGGAGAAACGACTGGTGGGATTCGGCGAGATCTTCCGCTACTTGGCCTATCAGGACATCGGCTCACCAGCCATCATGAGCCGCGCCACTGCCGGTATCATCAAAGGCCGTGTCCTCTTCTCCACCCCAGGCTCCGAAAACGCCGTCAGGCTGGCGATGGAAAAACTCATCCTGCCGGAGCTCGGCCACCTGGTAAAGGAACTCACAAAGTAGGCGTGAAACGTGAGACGTGAAAGGTGGAAAGAGAGCATTCGAACAGCCTATTTCCCCAGATAGTCCTCGACCGAGAACCCCGGATCCTTCAGAATTCTGACGGCGACGACACATTGATTACGAAAGAAACGATTGTCGGTAAACGGTATAGTGTCATTTATGAAGCGGTCGAGAGCCTCACGACCTTCCACTAGCAATCTGTCGAACCGTTTCTCTAGCTGCGCCATCACAGGCACGGCCAGCTCGATCTCGTAAATTTCCCATGTTGTCGCCGTTAGACCAGTTCGGTTACAGATTTTCCTTTCTGTCGGAAAGCCTGCCAATGCGGAGGCGTCTCCTTCCTCTGAGTGCAGTACCTAGTGGCCTGTAACCGCTGATTGTGCACCAATCCGCCAAGAGGAATCAGCGTA
>JBDTPK010000786.1:0-1844 GCA_039932735.1 Nitrospirota bacterium | reverse complement strand
CCCTTCCCTACTCGAACTTCATCTTCCTGGTCATTCCCTGCACGATCTTCTTGCACGTTCTCTCGTCGATTATCCAAGGCACCGGAGACACCAAAACTCCTATGTACGCCTTAATCGCGGTAAATCTACTGTATCTCACAATCGCCTACCCACTGATCTATGGACTCTGGGGCGTCCCTACCTTGGGTATCACCGGAGCGGCCGTGGCAACCGGTCTCGCCGAAGGAACCGGCGTGGCCTATCTCCTCTGGTCTTGCCGAACCCTCCTGAAGAAATCACTCCACATTCGGCGCGATCTCTTGCGCTCCACCTGGCAAATTGGCGCATCGGTCTCCGGCGAGCGAATATTTCAACAGGCAGGGATTATCCTCTACACTAAGATGGTCCTACTCTATGGCACGGTGACCTACGCCGCTCATCAAGTCGGCCTGTCGATCGAATCTCTGTCGTTCCTGCCGGGATATGGCTTCGCAATCGCAGCTGCCACGATGGTGGGTCAGAGTATCGGCGCGGGGAAATACGTCCGGGCAAAATTAGAAAACTGGGAAGCGAATCGCCTGGCCGGCATAACCATGGCTGTAATGGGCATCTTCTTTTTTTTCTTTCCGTACATACTCATGCGCACCTTTACCAGCGACGAAGCCGTCGTAGAACTCGGGACGGTCTTCCTGCGCATCGTCGCTATTCTCCAAGTGCCGCTCGCCCTCACCATGGTGTTAGCCGGGTCGTTACGTGGAGCCGGCGACACTCGGTTTATCATGATGGCGACGACGATCGGTATGTGGGGAGTTCGTCTGCCCCTCGCGGCCATCGCAGGGCCCTGGCTTGAGCTGGATGTGCTCTTCGTGTGGGGCACGATGATCGCGGATTGGACGGTTCGAATGGGGTTGCTACTCTGGCGCTACCGCTCAGAGCGGTGGAAAGCGATTCAGGTTATTCGCTAATCCACATAGCTCATCATGGCTTCCCCAGGGACGATAATTTTTGTATTGATTTCATTGTCAGACTCTCAGTATGTTACCCACAAGTGGACGGGAAACCGAACGTGCCTGCTACTTTGAGTCTGGCGCCGTTTTTACCCTGTCGCAGATACGGTATTTCACCCAACCCATCACAACTGAGAGGAGATCATCATGAAAAGCAAAGCCGTTTTCTATCATGCAGGATGCCCCGTGTGCGTCGCAGCAGAACAGAGCGTGGCCAACGCACTAGATCCTTCGAAATATGACGTGGAACACGTCCATCTCGGCACAAACAAGGCACGTGTCGCAGAAGCAGAAGCAGCCGGCGTCAAGTCCGTGCCGGCTCTGGTAATGAATGGCGCGGCATTTCACATTAACTTCGGCGCCGGCATCGACGCATTGAAGTAACTGGTTCCGTCATCGGACGGCCAAGAATTCAGGGGGCGTGCCTCACGGCACGCCCCTTTTCTTGCCTCAATTGTCTCCTCGATCACATGGATCGAGAAGCCTCATGCGACTCGAAGCACCAGGCGCTTGCCGCAAGCCTTGACGTACTTACGCAACGTCGCTATCGATGGGGAGTGCTTCCCACTGGCAAGCGCCCGCTCTAGACGAGCAATAGCCGGAGCATGTGTCCCCATTCGAGCCGCCACCTGCCCTTGAGTAAGCCCCGCTTCTTGCCGCGCCTTGAGCAACGCATCGAGCAGCGCAGACTCTTCGCGCTCAATACGTTCCACCTCTGCACGGACGCCAGGACGGCGCATGAGCTTCTTGACCAGTTGATCATGCGTATCCATGTTTGACCTCCTTCAGCCGCGCCTCAGCGATCTCACGCTCGCGACGAGGCGTCTTGTCCGACTTCTTGATAAAGCTATGCAGCAT
>JBDTPK010000785.1:0-1845 GCA_039932735.1 Nitrospirota bacterium | reverse complement strand
ATGATAGGGCTATGAATTCGGAACCTGTCACGCGCATCAAGTCGAAGACGCCCGTCCCCTATGAGCTCACGGCGACTCATCACAATACCCACGACACGAAGACATTCTGCTTTGCCCTGCCGGACGGCGCCACGTTGGACATGCTGCCCGGTGATTTTCTATACCTCCACGCGACGATCGATGGGAAACCGGTGAAACGGCCCTACACGCCGTCGTCGATGCCAGGCTCCACAGGGTATTTCGACTTGACGGTCAAGCGGTACGAAGCCGGCTCTGTGTCGAAGTATCTCCATGAGCGGAAGCCGGGAGACGCGGTGCTGATGAGCGGACCGAATCCTGGCGGCCATTGGGTGGATGGCATGGCCAAGCAAGTGGGATTTGTTGCCGGTGGCACGGGCATTACCCCGATGATCGCGATCATTCGCTGGATTCTTGCCCAGAGCCTCCCGGTCGAGTTATTTCTGGTCTTTGCCAACAAGGCCGAGGCAGATATCATCTCCCGAGAGGAGTGGGACGAGCATGAACGCGAACACGCGAGCTTTCATTGCTATCATGTGCTGGAGCAGCCGCCTACAGGCTGGTCGCAAGGCACGGGCCGCATCACCGAGGCCATTCTGCGCGGGCATCTGCCGCAGCCCGGTCCTGATACCGTGATTTTCCTCTGCGGCCCCCCGCCGATGGCCGACGCGCTGGAGGCGACGCTCAAAACGATTGGCTACTCCGAGCAGGCGATCATCCTCCCGTAACCAACTGCTATCAGGCTGCTGAAAAAGTCCTACAGCGTCGTTCTCGCATCGTTCAGATCCTCAACGTACCCCAGCGGGTATGCCTCGGGGTCTTCACTCGCTGCGGCCTTGCTGGACGGCATTTTTGAGCATCCTGCATAAGTGTGCTGCTCATGCCCTGGCCCGCATTCTTCATAAGCGTGTCTGCTGCAATCGTGTTACGCCGGTACGATAAGCCTGCGGCCTCGCATCTGGCCGCATCTCTTTCACCTTGCCACGAAGGCAATGTCAGACAAGATCCCAGCCTCTGGTAATGGGCTCGGACTTGCCCTGTCCCCCCTGGTATCGGTTGATTCACCGGAGGATAATATGGCGATTACTGCACTGTGTGTCCCGTCTTGCCGAGGAGGTTGCTATGCGAATTCTTTTGGCCGTCGATGAGTCCGAGAACTCCCATCGCGTTGTCCAGTATGTGGGGTCTCTCCTACGCCGAACGCCTGATGTCGTCGTCACCCTCTTTCATGTGCTCAAGCCCATGCCGCGGGAGTTGCTGGAGCATGGTGGATCGGAGAATCCTGCTGCCGAGGCGCAATTGAGCGTACAGTTGCGCGATGAGCAGGAAGCCTGGATTGAGAAAGAACGAGAATCCGAGTGTCATGTCCTGAAGCAGGCGTGCGAGACGCTGGCACAGTCCGGGTTCGAGATGAGCCACGTCGCGGTGAAGTATGGCCATGAGGACGATATCGCGAGAAACATTCTCGAAGAGGCGCGTAGCGGACATCACGACACCATTGCCGTGGGGCGGCATGGGACGTCCAGGATCAAACAGATCTTCGGCGGCGGCGTGACCGATCAATTACTACGTGACGCAAAGGGCTTTGCGATCTGGGTTGTGGAATGAAACGGTCAATCCCTCTCATATGCCTATCCGGTTAACTTCGAAAGTCCGCACTGACTGTGGCACCATAAGCCAGACACACCAATGGAACGTAGATTTTCGCGCAGCACGGAAGTCAAGCAGGTATGCATGACCTCATGATTCAAGAACGTTTCGGCTACAATCGCGGATGTGCAAGCGAGAAGGCACGTGCCAGAGGCTAGGGGCGACCAACATGAATGT
>JBDTPK010000784.1:0-1850 GCA_039932735.1 Nitrospirota bacterium | reverse complement strand
CAGAGATATTCTTCTGGGACGAGTCGGGATTCCGTGCTGACTCGGTGCACGGTAACCTGAGAAGCCGCGCATCACTTATGGCCCGTATTCGGGCGGTGATACCCTTACAATTGACGCAGAAGCGCTGAAGTTAAAAGCGTATCCCATCGGGATCAAGACGCTGACATAACCTGGAATGGTGCAGGGCCTCCGTTGAACTCAGTCAACTTACAGCGGGAAACAATTGTCCCCATTGAAGGGAAACTTGGAATGAACAAATTCCACGATGGCCCCGGGGGGTGTAAGAAGTTTTGTGTAAACGGTCATTTGGCAGGACACTGCCGTCCTTCAAGGAGTGATGATGACCGTAGCGAAACGCACCAAACGACCGAAGCCGAACGCCGAGCTGATGCAGTTGGCCGATAGTTTACTGACGAACTACAAGAAACCCGAAGACCTCATTGGCGAGAATGGTCTGCTCAAGCAGTTGACCAAGATGCTGGTCGAGCGCGCTCTGGAAACCGAAATGGCCGAACATCTGGGCCACGACAAGAGCGACCCGGTGACCAATGTCACCGGCAATGCCCGCAACGGGCATAGCGCGAAGACGCTCAAGGGGGAGTTTGGCGAGTTGCCGCTGGACATCCCGCGCGACCGCCAGGGCGCCTTCGAGCCGCAGCTCATTGGCAAGCACCAAACCCGCTGGGCGGGCTTCGACGACAAGATCGTGTCGCTCTACGCCCGCGGCATGACCGTCCGGGAGATTCAGGGCCACCTTACCGAGATGTATGGCACCGAGGTATCCCCGAGCCTCATCTCCGCGGTGACCGACGCGGTGAGCGAGGAAGTGAAGGCCTGGCAGGCCCGCCCCCTGGACCCGCTGTATCCGATCCTGTATCTCGACTGCATCCACATCAAAGTCCGTGACACCGGTGCCGTGCGGGTGAAGGCGGTGTACTTGGCGATCGGGGTCAACCTCGCCGGTCACAAGGAAGTGTTGGGCCTGTGGATCGCCCAGACCGAGGGGGCGAAGTTCTGGCTGCAGGTGGTGACCGAGCTCAAGAACCGCGGCGTGCAGGACATCTTCATCGCCTGCGTCGACGGACTCAAGGGTTTCCCGGAAGCCATTGAGACGGTCTACCCGAAAGCCAGCGTTCAGTTGTGCATCGTGCATATGGTGCGCAACAGCCTGAACTTCGTGTCGTGGAAAACGCGTAAGGACGTGGCCGCCGATCTGCGGCTGATCTACCAGTCGGCAACCGTCGACGATGCCGGGCAACGGCTCAGCGAATTTGCGGCCAAATGGGATGGCCAGTATCCATCGATCGCGCAGATCTGGCGGCGCAACTGGTCGCGCGTCATTCCGTTCTTCGACTACCCGCCGGAAATCCGCAAGGTGATCTACACCACCAACGCGATCGAATCGATTAACATGAGCCTGCGAAAAATCATTAAGAATCGCAGCTCGTTCCCCACCGACGAGGCTGCGAGCAAACTGCTGTATCTGGCACTAAACAACATCAGCCGGAAATGGACGATGCCCATTCATGACTGGAAAGCCGCACTGAACCGCTTCATGATTCAATTCGACGATCGCATGCCGCCGCTTTAAACTGAAAACCCGTTTACACAAAATCCGGTACACCGCCACGATCTGACCAACCTTACGTAGTCGATTACATTCATCGGCTATGCAAGGATCTTCCCCTGTATTTCAAGATCGCGACACTGAGGCACGCATCCACTCTATATGTCGATCGCGAGGGCCAACCAATCGGCGCGCAAGAGCGGCACGACTACCAGCCGATAAACATTGACTATACATTCAGCGATTTCCGCCGCACTCGCGATCAAAATTTACAAATACTTCA
>JBDTPK010000783.1:0-1850 GCA_039932735.1 Nitrospirota bacterium | reverse complement strand
GGATGTGGCGCCAGAGCCCTTTCGGACTTATGGGTTGGAGCCGATGGAATCACATCCCCGAACGGTTTCTCTGAAGAAGGTCTTCGAAACCCACCCGTGCCCCACTTGCGAAGATTGTCTTGCGCTCTTCCGTCGAGGGGCTTCCGGAAGACCAACCAAGGCTCCCACATAGATCGAGGCATCACGCTGACTTCGGAAAACTCCTCGTGGGCTGCTTTCGGTCTATCTCCACCTCGCATAGTCATAACGAGGCGAACGATTTCACCGCGCCGTTCAAGCCCTGCTTTAGCAAGGGCGCCGGAAACCACATAAGAAAGGAGCGGGTTTGAGGCTACGACGACGTTCGCCCCCGGCACCAAAACTGGAATGAGTAACTGCGCCCATTCGAGAAAGAACAATTCAAGAGCGAGGAGATCTTGCGGCAAGAGTACCGTAAACCTTGGAAGTGGGGCACGTTGAACTCCGTCGAAAGAAGGGGGAATGCGCCAGACGCCGCCCTTACCATTTCGCAACTTTTCTTGCTGCTCGGAAGAATATTCGAACAGTCCATAGGGGGGGTCGGTGACAACGGCATGGGCAGTGTTTGGTTGTTGTTCGCGCAACCAGTTCAAGCAATCAGCTTCAAGGACAAGGGATTTACCGAATGAGAAGCTTCGCCAATAGTCGAGACGAGACTCAGCAGTTTTACTGGCTCGCACTCTTGTGGTCACTTTTAATCCGTAGTGACCACGGGCGGTGCGGATAAATATCGATGGCGTGTTCAGTCGCAAATAGGACCGTACGCTTGATCGTGCCGCGTGGCCGATGAGATCGGTCACGTGTCGTTCGATCGCCTGAAGAGAAGCGCCAGCGGGCCTCGCCGTAAGCACGGATAAAATTGCGTCTCTCACTTCACCGGGACGGCGCTTTGTGTGAGCCGATGGTTTGTACACAGAGAGAGATTATGACGTCTAGACGTCTTTGTCAATGTTTCCCCTCACTCTTTCTCGCGCTATGCCATCATACTGTCCTTACTGTAACTGCGCTCTCTGCGGGTAAGAAGGACGGTTGGTTGCTTACCTCCTCTCTTTCATTGCCCGTTCCACTTCGCGGCTGGCTTCGCGCGTCTTGTCGGATTCCCGGCGGTCATGCTGCTTTTTTCCTTTGGCCAACCCGAGTTCAACCTTGGCAAAGCCACGCTTTGAGAAATAGATGCGGAGCGGGATGAGTGTGAGCCCTTGCTGCTGCGTTTTTCCGAGAAGTTTATTGATCTCCTTACGATGGAGGAGCAATTTCCGAGTACGGAGGGGCTCATGATTCATGATGTTGCCGTGGCTGTAAGGACTGATGTGGCAGTGGTGGAGAAAGACCTCGCTGCCTTTCACGCTGGCGTAACTATCTTGGAGATTCACCCGCCCTTCTCGCAAAGATTTCACCTCCGTACCCCGGAGCATGATGCCGGCCTCGAACTTATCCTCGATGAAATAGTCGTGGTAGGCCTTGCGGTTCGTGACCACGGCTCTCTCGAAGCTGTCCTTCTCTTTCCCCATCAGACGTCACACTTTCACTTCAAGAGATAGATCGCTCTCAGCCTTCCGCTCCCAACACCCGGCAGTCCTGCATGTCACCTTTCACCTCTTACCTCTCACGCTTGCTGATTGCCACAGCAGTTTTTGCTATGATGCCGCCATGCGTGGACTTGGTTCCATCGATTCTCTTTCCAGCATCCTCGAAGGGGTGGCTCGTCGCCTGGGGCTCGAATCCAAGTTGCTCGAAAACCGCTTACGTCGGGACTGGGTCTCTATCGTTGGGGAACCCATCGCGTCGAATACCTGGCCCGACCAGATTCGCTACAAGAAACTCTATCTCCT
>JBDTPK010000782.1:0-1854 GCA_039932735.1 Nitrospirota bacterium | reverse complement strand
GCGCTGAGCAGAGCAAAAAGTCTCAAAAGAGCTCCAAAACTCCGCCCGATTGCTTGAAATCTCGTCCGACCCGACGATTACAAGGCTTCGGCCAGATTCCCGATTGAGGCCAGGCAGTTTTGGGTTGCCCGCCTATCGCACAAATATTTTGTCTCATTAATAGACGTAATTCACCCGGTTAGGTTCCACAGCATTTCCCGATTTGACCCCTCGAGAGGGATTGAGACATTTTAGCCCGCACAATTGTTTTCCACATAGAAAGCATTTTTGGCGAGCAGCAAGGCGGTTTTTATGTCAATGGCAGTCGCTAATTCGCAGAATTCAATTTCCTCCGGGTCACCGAAAGTTACCTCGGTGGATGTTCGGACCAAAAGGGGTTCCGACGGCACAAGAAGCTGGACCACCAAGGAAGCAAAGCTGGTTCTTGAGTGGGCGCGTGAACCAGCTGAAGAGAGAACACACATTGACGAAATCGCGGCTCGGTTGAGCCGGTCTGCGCGAGCAGTTCAGGAATTCTTGCGACGAGTGCTGCCCGAAGGACAACGGCCTTGGGCGGAAAGGCCCAGATGGGGGGCAGATGAGATCGCAGCGCTTCAGCTCGACGTGGGAATCGTGTCTACCAGGTCTGCGGCGGCGATCAAGCAGTATGTTAAGCGTCACCATTGCATCGCTGCTACAGATTGCTCGGATGAAGACTCGGAACGGACAGCGCTTTCGGTTACCCAAGTGGCCACGGATCTCGGTCTTTCCCGCGCGTCCGTGTATCGTCTGCTCAAGCGTGGCGCCCTCCGGAGGTTCAAAGGCGGCGTGGCGGAGACGTCGTTCAGTGACCTCTTGCGGGAGCACCCCGAGGTCATTCCGTATTCGAGGCTCCCACGCGACCAAAGGGAATGGCTGGTTCTGAACGGATACTCGGATCCTTCCTTGTCCGTGAAACGACCCAGCGTCAAAGGGATTCTCGACTGAAGTCAGCCTCGAAGGTGGGCGAACTGTGGAAGCAACTCGAACTGCTGCGCGACACCCTCAACGGCTTCACCGCGTTGCTCGATATGTTTCGTATCCAAATTTCCGAGCGGTGATGCCATTTGAAGGTGGCGGACGCGACTTGGATTAATTCCCATCAGCCGACAGCAAGTGGCATCCGCAGCGACAGGATCGTCCGCAAACACCAGGCAGCCAAGACGCCGCATCGGACCATGCAATGGCCCGTTGCCTTCCATAGCCTCAATACCATCGGCGATAACGAAGTGAATTGGGACGGACACCGCGAGTTCGACAATAGAGTTGTCGATGCCTTGCCAGTGCAATACGTTCTTTGGCCAGCCATAGATCGAGCCGGGCAAGATCCCGAAAGAGTTCTTGAGGCTCAACGTGACGCCTGCCCAATGATGAGTCTTGATCTTCGGCATGGAGATAACGACGTCCGCAGACTGAACCGTTGTGGGGAGCCAGATTTCTTCCAAGTGAGTCAACCCGGTTCCGGGTACGACACGCGTGACTGAATCGAAGTTGAGATCGACGAAGCTGGCGCGCTTGAGGATCTTAAGCTGCGCTCCCAGACCGCTTTCGTGCAGTAACAGATCCGTGTCCCGAATGTGACCGGGGCCTTCAGCCACGATCACAGAGGCTGCACCCAGCCTATAGAGCGCGTCGATGACCGCGGCAATCAGCATCGGATGCGTATTGATGGGGGCCGCCGGCGAGTACTCAACGAGATTCGGCTTCAGAAGCACGCGTTTCCCTTGAACAGCCGGTGTCACCAGTTGAAGGCCATGCTCGACGACCTGTTGGGTCCGTTCGTAGCGATCACAGCGGAGAACCGCGACATGAGAGAGTCGCGGCCTGCGGCGCGGG
>JBDTPK010000781.1:0-1870 GCA_039932735.1 Nitrospirota bacterium | reverse complement strand
GTCTACAGCTTCGTGCCGGCCGAAGTCGCCCACTTCAAGAACGATCCGGTCGGCCGCATGCGGACGCTCGCGAAGGAGCCGGGCCGAGAGAACGTCGAAGCCGTCTCAGCGGGCCTCGTGGCGCTGCCAGAGGTGACGCAACCAGCGGATGTCCTGTGGCTGCACCTGTTCTATCACGACCTCCACACCGCGCTGATGCAGGCCAACGGCGCGACTGCGGCCGACTTCAATCGAGCCGTCTACGAGCGGCTGAAGCCCGGTGGGACATACGTCATCGTAGACCACGCCGCCGCCGTCGCGGCAGGCACGAGCGACGCCCAGTCGCTGCATCGGATTGAGCCTGCATCCGTTCGCGAGGAGGTGGAGGCGGCCGGCTTCGTGCTGGACGCGGAAAGCACCATCCTCGCGGTTAAAGACGATCCGCACTCGATCAAGGTGTTCGATCCCTCGATCAAGGGAAAGACCGATCGCTTCGCCTATCGATTCGTGAAGCCCTGACAGGTATCGGCTGGCAGCCGGTCTGCTGGGTCTTTCACCTCCGCATTAGCCGTCCGCACGGCCTTGGCTAAGGCCACGCATCTGGCCGCGCGGTGCTGCGTGCTTCCTCGCTCGTCAGCTGGCCAATGCTGCCGAGTGTGCGACGCAAGGTCCGACCGTCGGTTCGCCACGGAGCGATCCATGTCTCCTTGCCAAGCTGGACTCGTTGCCCGAGACCCGATATCTCGTCGCCCCATTCAGTCTCGTCGCGTGAGTAACCGAAGTGTGCATTGCTTCGTCAGATCGACGTCCGCTACTATCATCCCGGTTCCGAGAGCATTCATGAGCTCGCATGAGACGTTGTTTTCAGAGTAGGGCGTATACGGTACTTCTTACGGTATCGATATTCGCGGCAAAGGAATTAGCCCTTGAAAACAGTTGGTTAAGAGTGCGGTTCGAATCCCTCACTCCCGCCAATACCCCGTTTCACGAGATCTCACTCAGTCTCGTTATTGCCGAAAAAGCCGTAATTCTCAAGGTGTTGTAGTCTCCCGGCGTCTCGTATGCTCTCAGGGCAGCTCAGCCAAGCGTTGGTACAAATGGGTTCCGGTGCATTGAGGGACTGGCCCTAGAATCCGACCCTTTTCGGGGAGGATTCCGGATGACCAAGCCCCTGTCGCGAGACCCGATTTACCGTCGGCGCAGGTACCAGGCGGATCGGATCGAGCTCTGTGTACGCTGGTACATCACCTGCCGGCTCAGTTAGCAGTCCCAAGATCTTCCGGGAGCCCACTCCTGTCGAGGACGCCGTGGCCTTTGTCGATGCACTGCTTGCGGCTCAAGGTGTTCGCCTCGCGCCGCTTGGGCAGGAGTGACCGCACCGCCGTCTTGTACGATCTTGCGGCTGCGCCGTCTGTTGGGCACCGCACTATCCGCGATCGGACAGAGGCAAACGTTCTGGCCGTGTGTGCGCCTCCGTACAGACCGGTCGACTTGCCGACGGGATGCTTACCATCCTTCAAATCCATCGGAGCCGACATCATGAAGACCGATTCGCAATTGCAGCAAGACGTGATGGCGGAACTAAAATGGGAGCCGTCGGTACATGCCGCGCAGATTGGCGTCGAAGTGAAGGACGGTGTCGTGACGCTGGCCGGCGGGGTCGCCAGCTATTACGAGAAATACAACGCGGAACGTGCAGCGCAGCGCGTCAGGGGCGTGAAGGCGTTGGCGGTGGAGCTCAAGATCAAGACCAGCGAGTTGGGTAAACGGGCAGACTCAGACATTGCACAGGCTGCCAAGAACGTATTGGGCTGGACCACGTCCGTGCCTGCAGACGCCGTCAAGGTGATGGTCGAAGACGGCTGGTTGACGCTCTCTGGCGATGTGGAAT
>JBDTPK010000780.1:0-1874 GCA_039932735.1 Nitrospirota bacterium | reverse complement strand
CGGATCGGCGATGCGGCGAAGCTAGTCGCGATCGAACTTGTCGCGCGGACGGATTCCGCGCTTGTAAAGAAACAGGTACCCGCCGCACCCCCTTCTGCGAATCCCGCTGCGAGCTAGGGCTTCTGTCCCCGAGAGCTATTCACGCGCGTCGCCGTGATAACAGTTCGCAATTTTCCTATCTCGTTCACAAAGGTCTGTCAGGGTACCCCGCTCGTACGGGCGGGGTCATCGACTTCATCCCTTATGAGTAAAACATTCCGAGGTTCCTGGATACGTTTACTTGATATCTGACCCATGCTACTATCATGCCAGTCTTTTATAGTACTGCGATAAGAAAGCAGGGGAAAAGTGTGGCAACATTGGGCCCGAGGAGGTTTGTTAGCGCTTAGTGCGGTGTTGGCCTGTTTCCTCGTATACCTACTCATGACCAATTCGACGATGGTTCCCACCACGACGGCGGCGGCCCCCGGCTCCATGAACACAGCTGATGCGACGATCTCCCATTTTACGTTCACCCAAACGAAGGGTGATACGGTTCAATGGCAGGTGCAGGCGCAAGAGGCTCGGCTCTTTGAACGGGATAAGCGGGCGATGCTGCAAGTCGTCGCAGTCACACTATTCGGCCAGCAAGGAAAGGAAATGACGGTGACAGGAGATGAGGGGACGTTGAATACGGAAACGAAAAACTTTGTGCTCACGAACCGAACAGAGCCACTCGTGATTCACACCGGGAGCGGGTACGTGATTTACACGAACAATCTCGCATGGACTGATCAGACGAGAGAGATCCGCACGCAAGATACTGTCCGTATCTTTGGGCATGGGTTAGAGGTGACGGGGCGTGGGTTGGTGGGACACTTGGACCGCGAAGAATTTGAAGTACTTGAGGACGTACATGTGGATTTGGCTCCTGCTTCTTAATGTGCTCCTTCTCGGGGTGACTTCATCGAGCGAATCGGCTGATGCCGCTATTTCTAAAGGAGGTGTTGACCAAGCGGTCAGCACCACCATTACGGCCAAGAAGATGACGGTAAAAAATCAGGATAGCCAAGCGGTCTTTGAAGGGGCGGTGGTACTGACTCGTGGGTCGTTGGTTGTCTATTCCGATCGCATGGTCGTGTTGTTTCGCGCGCAAGATTTGCCCGCGAACGATAATCAGAAAGGGGATGAAGCCGTCAATGGCGTGGCACCTTCGAAAGGGTCTGATGCCGTACCGGTTGTCTCGAATCGTTCGGTCAACAGGATTGAGGCGACCGGACGAGTGAAAATCGAGAAGGATTCAGGGAGTGCTACGTGCGAGAAAGCGATCTACTATCATGATGGAGATAAAATCATCCTGACTGGCAATCCGGTAGCTTGGGAGAAGGGAACCAGAGTTAGTGGTAAACAAATCACGATGTTCTTGGCAGAGGATCGAAGTGTGGTGGAAGGAGGCTCACATGTGCGGATTGAGCCGGATGGGGGAGCGGCCAAGTGATCGAGGCGGTTCAGGGGAATGCGTCGCTGACTGATTCCCTGGTCGATATGGCAGATAGGGTCTATTTACGTGCGACAGGATTGGTGAAAAGTTTTCGCGCACGCAAGGTCGTCAAAGGCGTCTCGATCGAAGTTCGTGCCGGTGAGGTTGTGGGCTTGCTGGGGCCCAATGGGGCTGGGAAGACCACTATTTTCGACATGATTGTCGGTCTGTGTCAGCCTGATGAAGGGGCGATCTCGTTTGGGGAAGAGGTGATCACGGATCTGCCAATGTACAGACGCGCACGGAAAGGAATTGGGTATCTTCCGCAAGAGTCATCTGTGTTTAGACGTATGTCGGTTGAAGATAATATTCTGGCAATTCTTGAGATGCTGGACTACTCTCGGGCAGAGCGCCG
>JBDTPK010000779.1:0-1878 GCA_039932735.1 Nitrospirota bacterium | reverse complement strand
CTGATCCACAGCCGGTGTGACAAAGATAAACAAGGAGACAAGAGCCTAAACACCTTATAAAAAAAGGGGATTGCCCATGTCATCAGCGACTTGAGCAATCCCCCGTACTGTGATTCCAAAACAGGCGCGCTACCGGGCTGCGCTACGCCCCGACTCGAGCATCTCGAACTCCATCTCCCGTAGAAGGCCTTTCGCCTGAGTGAACGCGTTGGCGCGATGACTGATCGTATTTTTTTGATCCGCCGGCAACTGAGCCAAGGTCTTTCCTAATGCTGGAATGAGGAATACAGGATCATATCCGAATCCTAACGTCCCGCTCGCCTCTTCCGCTATCACTCCAGCCAGCGTACCTTGCGCCACCCGTATTCCACCTGAAGGCAGTGCGATCGCTGCGACGGTCAGAAAGCGAGCAGTTCGTTGTTCAGGAGGCACACCCATCAACTCCTGCAGCAACTTTCGACAGTTGTCTTCGTAGCTCGCGCCTTCACCGGCATATCGGGCCGCATAGACGCCGGGCCGCCCACCAAGTGCATCCACTTCCAGCCCTGTATCGTCGGCGACAGCCGGCAACCCTGTGAACTCGGCAATGACACGCGCCTTCTTCACGGCGTTCGCCTCGCAGGTGTCTCCATCTTCGAACACATCCGGGGCGTCCGCAAATTCATCGAGTGTACGAATGGTAATACCCTGATTGCCTAAGAGCGCGACGAGTTCTTCTATCTTGTGTCGATTGCGCGTGGCGAGCACCAATTCACGAATCATCGTCTTTTCCCTACTCCAACTCCCCGATCAAATCCTTCTGCAGCGCGGTGAGGGTCTGAATCCCACTCCATCCCATCGCCATAAACTCATCCATTTCCTGTTTGGCAAAGGGGGTCCGCTCCGCTGTGCCCTGGACTTCAACATAGCGCCCTTGTCCGGTCATGACCACATTCATATCGACATCGGCCATGGAGTCTTCTGTATAGGCCAAGTCGACGAGAATTTCCCCACCGACCTTCCCGACGCTAATGGCAGCAAGATAGTCCGTCAACGGGCGTTTTTTGATCAGGCCTCGATTCTTGAGGACGGTGAACGCGTCGGCGAGGGCGATAAAAGCTCCTGTAATCGACGCCGTTCTGGTCCCTCCGTCGGCTTGAATGACATCGCAATCTAGCCAGATCGACCGCTCCCCCATCTGCCGCATATCCGTCACCGCGCGAAGGGCTCGCCCGACAAGGCGTTGAATCTCCAACGTTCTGCCGCCCTGTTTCCCTTTGACCGCTTCACGCGGGGATCGCTCGTGGGTCGAACGGGGGAGCATCGAATACTCTGCCGTCACCCATCCTTGCCCTTTCCCCTTCAGAAACGGAGGGACCTTCTCCTCAATCGAGGCCGTACAAATTACTTTCGTGTCACCCATTTCGATGAGAACAGACCCTTCGGCATGTTTAATAAAGTTCCGCGTGACCTTGACCGGACGAAGCTGATCTTTTCGCCGCCCATCGATACGCAAGAGCCCCGCTGCATGACTCATTGATGACTCCTATTCGTGTTCCGGCGCATTATAGTGAAGGCCCTCCAAAAGCGCAATGAAATCGGCCCGGTGTCCCAATCATTGAGTCAATTACCCCATCCTTCCTGGTTGGGTATTTGTAAACCAAAAAGGCGCTGTCCCACGCTGCACTACGGGCTACCGCTCCTCCCCCGCTTCCCAGTGAGGTATGTTGGGGAGAACATTGTGAAGCGTGGGGAAAGATGCGAGACCTCAAGGAATAATACGCCTACCCCCTTGAACAGACCGTCATGGCGCGGTATCCCACTGCGTCCATGTGAAGAATACATCATCTGGTAATGAGACTCACAACGTGCGGCTTTTCGCAATAGAGTGGCATAAAA
>JBDTPK010000778.1:0-1880 GCA_039932735.1 Nitrospirota bacterium | reverse complement strand
AAAAAACAGAGTGACAGGATCAAATACCGCACAGGTAGCGATTGAGCACTTGGAAGTTTTAACCAACCACGAATTTTTAGAAAAGGCTCGAAGGGCAAGTTTCCAATTTAACTATTCAATTTATAGCTGGCATGTGCGTTCAAACACCTTCGGTGAAGGTCTCGACCACATTGGGATGTTCACCTTTGGAATCACTAAAGAACTCAGCGCTTTTGAATTCCCGGAAGTGTCTAATTACATAGAGCTATTTAGAAGTTACCAAGTGATTCATACGCAATGGACACCGCTTAAAATCAGGCTCACTAGCGCTGGGACAGCTGTCTCATCTGGAATGTTCCTGGCATTGGCGTATTTCTGGTTATTCTTCCAGGAGTCTACGAAGTCTGGGAGTTCTAATAGGGATGGAACGATCTTCACTGCGGTGAGGAGAACTCGATTCAGTCGTGTGCTATTTTTTGCATTTCTGGCCATCCCACCAACCGTGGTCGGACTCCTTATGCGGGTGTCATATCGGGTCAGTGAAGCGCCGGAGTTCTTGAACACGAGCAACCCCGTACTTGACACAATATTAGCTGTTGGGGTCGTCATTATGTCGGCATTAATATGGAGGGCTGCCCAAATCGAATGGAAACGAATCACCGCACACGCTAACTAGATGCTAAGGGGATACGGTGATGGAAGGGCTAGCGGTCGAGAAAGGGCTTGTGGGCGGATCAGCAGCCGGTGCCGGGAACCGTGTTGGGGGTGAACGTGACCGGAGACGGCCGCCTGATTGTATACACTGGGCAGCGAACTATCCGCCTAGCGAACATGAAGCGATGGAACAACTAGCAGTGTGTTGACAAACCTTCTCCTTCTCTCGCCGCAGTTGTGATAAGAGCAGCCTTCATCAGGAGGGCCACCATTTATAAATGGGTACCGCCGATCCCCAGCCGTCGAAGTTCAACCACATCAATCTGGAGCCGTATGTAACCGCCGATCATCCGATGCAGAAGATTCGCCCAATGATCGATACTGCGCGGATCCGGCAGCTCTGCGAACCGCGGTATGCCGAAACCGGCCGTCCGTCTGGCCCTCTGGGCGGGTATCTGCTGTGGTGACCTCGCTCCCAAGCCCAAAGAGCGATAAGGATCCTACACACAATCTCTATCCCCCGTAAGAGATTGCGTAGAACAGCAGCAAGGCCGTATCCAATGAAGGGCTAAGGCGAACCCTCTGGGGTACGTTGTGAGGGCCTGAACGATGTGAGAGCGAAGCTGGCGGCCCGTTTCAACACCCTACTAAACAGCTTTTTGGACTTTGCCGCTACGGAGACAGCGTGTGCAGACTCGAATCCGCTTAGGCTGACCGTTGATCAGCGCCCGGACTGGTTGGAGGTTGGGCTTGAAGATCCGCTTGGTTTTGTTATTAGCGTGACTGATATTATGGCCGGATTGGCGACGTTTGCTACAGAGGTCACAAGTAAATGCCACGGGTACACTCCTTCATCTAGTCCATATCACCATACGTGCTCGAATTTTAAAATCTATCACAGGGCCATTCATCTTGACAAGCAGGTTATGGGCCTAGCCGTTGTCAGGATGGAAGCGTGAGACTGCGAAAGGGTAGCATGCCATGACGGGAATTGATCTACTGGGATTTGCGGCAGGGGCGTTGACGACCTGTGCCTTCTGGCCTCAACTGCAGAAGACGTGGACCTCGAAATCTGCTGACGATGTATCGCTGGGTATGTTGACCATTTTCTCAGTCGGCGTCTGCCTCTGGTTTCTGTACGTACTGGTCCTCTATTCCTGGCCCATCAAGGTGACCAATGCCGTCACCTTGTTCCTAACTGGTGCGATACTTGTGCTGAAGGTGCGCTATCGAGCTCGGAGCGGGTA
>JBDTPK010000777.1:0-1883 GCA_039932735.1 Nitrospirota bacterium | reverse complement strand
CCATGTCGAACCCTGCGAGTAAGAAAATCCTCATTGTCGAAGACGAGCCCGACATTCTCCAACTGGTCATGCTGTATTTAGAAAAAGAAGGCTATCGAACGGTATCGGCCGCATCCGGCATGGAAGGCCTTCGACAAGTGAAGCAGGAGAAGCCCGATTTGGTCCTGCTCGACTTAATGCTGCCCGAGATCGACGGCCTCGAGGTCTGTCGGCGCCTTCGATCGGTTCCAGCAACCGCAATACTCCCTATCATTATGTTGACCGCCAAAGCCGAAGAATCGGACACGATCATTGGCCTGGAGCTGGGAGGAGACGACTATGTCACCAAACCGTTCAGCCCCAAGACCTTGGTTGCCCGAATTAAGGCCCTCTTTCGACGTCTTGAACGTAAGAAGGGCGATAGCCACGCCCACTATCGCGACGGTGATCTCGTCATGGATCTTGGGCGACATGAGGTCACTGTACATAAAACCGAGGTTCCCCTCACGGCAAAAGAGTTCGGCCTACTCGAACACTTCTTGCGCAATCCCTGCAGAGTCCTGACTAGAGACATTCTCCTCAACATCGTCTGGGGATACGATTATTACGGAACGACGCGAACGGTCGACGTCCATATCCGAAGACTCAAGCAGAAACTCCCCTCGCTCAACGAGGCCATTCTGTGGGTCAAATCCCCAGGATATAAGCTCAAAGAGTTGGATCGTTCGGCATGACCCTCTCCATTCGATGGAAGGTCACGATCGGAGCCCTACTGGTTCTGGCCTGTGGACTTCTTGTCGCATGGGTCTTGACCACTCGCTCTCTCGATCAACAGGAACTCCTTCAATCGAGCCAAATACTGGAGGCTCGAACCAATCTCGTCGCCTACGGGCTGCAGCCGTTTCTGACACAATCGGGGACGCTGTCTTCGACGCCTCAATTACAGGCAGCGGTAAGAAATCTCAGCGCGCAAGCCCTCGCACGCGTGACCCTCATCGCTCCGGATGGACAGGTGTTGGCCGACAGCGCCATTCCGGAGAGCAACCTCGCGACGGTCGAAAGCCACAGGGCGCGGTCGGAAGTACAGCAAGCCATGGCCACCGGGCGAGGAACGGACCTCCACATCAGTCGCACCACGGGCGAGCGCACACTGTATCTGGCCGTCGGTCTCCACCGCGCACAGCAGGCAACACCAACCGTTTTTTTAAGGCTGGGGTTATCGATGGCGACGCGCGACAGTGACGTGGCCGGGCTGCAACGAAACTTGGCCTTCGCCTTCGGCATTGCATTCCTGATGGCCGTTGCGCTGAGCCTGTGGTTCGCCCGCAGCATCACCAAACCCTTGTCCGATATCGTGATCGCAGCCCAGCGCCTGGCGGCAGGTGACCATACGACCCATATTTGGACCGGAGCACGGGACGAAGTCGGCCTTCTAGCCGACACGCTTAACCAGATGACGGATCAACTGAGAGCCAGAATCGATGAGCTCTCCGAAGATCGGTCCCAGCTCTTGGCTATGCTCACCTCAATGGTCGAAGGCGTGATGGTCCTGGACCGTCGGGGCCGTGTGCTGCAAATCAATCCCGCGCTGGAACGGATGTTCGACGTCACCAGGATGGAGGCACGGGGACACCCCTGCTCCGATGTCTTCCGGCATCCTCAGTTGGATACGTTAGTCTCAACAGTCCTGACCAAACGTATGAACCAAGAAGATGAAATTCTTCTCCACCCGAGCGGTCGCCGTATCCATATCGAGGCCTCGATCACTGAATCCGTTCGAGAAAACGAAGCCTGCGCTGTGCTGGTCTTTCACGACATGACGGAATTACGCCGCCTGGAAATTATCCGAAAAGATTTCGTCGCCAACGTGTCCCACGAGCTGAGGACCCCCCTCACGTCGATCA
>JBDTPK010000776.1:0-1885 GCA_039932735.1 Nitrospirota bacterium | reverse complement strand
CCTGGCCCGGCAACGTCCGTGAGCTGCAAAACGTGATTGAGCGAGCGATGATTCTCTCTCATGACCCTCTGTTGCGGATCGACGACCATGTCTTAGGTCGACAGGACTCTTCCGTCACTGGCTTGCCACCAACTAGCCTCAAGGATGTCGAAGAACGACACATTCTGCAGACCCTGACCCTGACAAATTGGCACATCGAAGGTGCTGATGGCGCGGCTGGGCGCTTGGGGATCCCTCCGAGCACGCTACGCAGCCGGATGAAGCAGTTGGGGATGAAGCGACCGTCTGCTAGCTGACGAGACAAAGTCTCCCTCCCGCACGAGCTCTCGACTACCCCTCTCAGAAGCGTTTGCCCACGATCAGTCGTGACTGAGCCCACGACGGGCCGCGCCGCATCGTGGAACTTCAGCAACCCTCTTCAATAACTCCGAGAGGCGGTCTCAATAAACCCAATGATTACCACTTGTTATATTTAATCGCTTGCAAGTAATTCGAACGGCACAGTCTGTGCAGATACTGGACAACGATACGACCAAGACGAGGGCGAGCGAATTCGGTTGCGTGAAGTGGGCCGAAGGACAGATTCTCGTAGTCGAAGACTTGCTTTCAACTGTACTCCGATGGAGGGCTTCATGAAAAGGATATTTCAGTCGATGGCGTTATCAGCCCTCGTGCTCGTTGGCCTGGTGGGCTGTGACTATGACTCACGAGTGGTTAAGGACACGAATCCAGTCCGTGTGGCGGAGATGCAGAGGTCTCTTCGCGATCTTTGGCTCGGACACATCTATTGGATGCAGCACGCCGTATTGAACAACGCGCTGAACAGTTCGGCGAAGCAGGCTGCCGCCGAAACAGAGGTCTTGGCCAACGCAAAACAAATTGCAAGCGCGGTGACGTCATACTATGGCGAAGCGCGGTCTGAGGCGCTCTTTACCCTACTGATCGATCATATTGCCGCGCTCAAAGAATACTCGAAAGCCACCATCGAGGGGAATACGCCTCAACAGGATGAGGCACTGGCACGATTGGCATCCAATTCCGACGACATCGCTGTTTTCTTGAATGGAGTCAATCCTCACCACTTGTCTAAAGACACCGTTCGGGGTCTGATCGCGGCGCATGTCGCACACCATGTCCTTCAAATCAACCAGTACAAGAGAAAGGAGTATGCGAAGCTCGATGAAACCTGGCCGATGATGCGGCAACACGTCTATGATATTGCGGACTGTCTGACCATTGCATTGGTGAAGCAGTTTCCGAGCCAGTTCTCATGAAGGATGAGTGACGAAGTCGCACGCGTCGATTCCACAGAGAGAATCAAAAGAGACACCCGTCCAGCCTAAGGTCGCTGATGCGCATGACCTGCGGTTCCAAATGAGGTACGGGTGTTCCTGTCTTGAAGTGAACAAGAACCTGCAGTAACCAGAGTTACTCACGAAGCGCTCTATCGCGATCTCAATGTTTTGTGAGAGGTGCGTGGCTAGGGATGAAGGCTTCCAGTAGGACGCACCGCTCTTTCCTCTAATCTCAGCCTTACCCTATCGACATGATTTTTTGACGAACCACTATGATTAATGCGGGGTACGGATTACTGCGGGGTACGCCGATGCAGGATGATGAAGAACTCTTCATGATTGTTTCATGGACTGATCATATGACGGAGCTAGGATGCGGCTACTCATATGGTTAACAGCCGTACGATGTGGAATCAAACTCGACTCGTCGGGGTAGCTGCACAGTGCAAAGATAGACTCTCTGCCACGATAGACGCGAGTCAGTTTTGCAAGTTATTCTGACGCTCTTACTGGGACTTTAGCCTCCGGGCTTGAGATGCCTTTCCCCAGACCCATAGTTGATAGTATAATCATAGGCTATTGAGCGAACC
>JBDTPK010000775.1:0-1891 GCA_039932735.1 Nitrospirota bacterium | reverse complement strand
TGTCGGCGAAGCTCGACCCGACGATACAACGGAAACCCTGGTCGAGGAGCGCCCATGGGGCATGTTCACGCGACGATCCACAGCCGAAGTTATCGCGCGTCAATAGAATTCTCGCGCCCTGGAATCGCGGTTGATTCAAAAAGAACGCCGGGTCCTGTGAGCCGTCCTTCTGTTTGCGCCAATCGTAAAACAAGCCTTCGCGAAGCCCGGTCCGCTTGATCGTCTTCAGAAATTGCTTCGGGATGATTTGATCGGTATCGACATTGGCCCGATCTAACGGGGCGACCAAACCAGTCAACGTGGTAAAGGGCTGCATCGTCATCCTCGCGAACGGTGAAACGTGAACTGTCAGGCGTGAGGAACCTGTCGCAATTCGTTCGTCAATCCCTTCACGCCCAGCTTCTGATATCAACAAAATGGCCTTCGATCGCTGCGGCTACTGCCATCGCCGGCGACACCAGATGAGTACGGCCGCCGGCCCCCTGACGCCCTTCGAAGTTTCTATTGCTGGTCGAGGCACAACGCTCCCCAGGCAGAAGCACGTCGGCATTCATCGCCAGACACATGCTGCAGCCGGCCTCCCGCCACTCGAATCCCGCCGCTTTGAATAGTTGGTCGAGCCCTTCCTGTTCAGCCTGCTGTTTGACGAGACCGGAACCGGGCACGACCATCGCATGAACGGTTTTCGCCACATGTTTTCCCTTGGCCAAGCTCGCGGCCAGGCGAAGATCCTCAATGCGTGAATTGGTGCAGGAACCGATGAAGACCTTGTCGATGGCAATATCGGTCATGGGCATGTTTGGAGTGAGGCCCATATATTCCAATGCCCGTGCTGTAGCCTGGCGCTGGTTCTCGTCGGTAATTGTTCGCGGATCCGGCACCCGTTGATCGATGCCTGTCACCATCCCAGGGCTTGTACCCCAACTGACTTGCGGTGCGATGTCCTCGGCCCGCATCGTGACGGTCATATCGTATATTGTGCCGGCATCGGTCTTGAGGTGCTGCCAGGCCTGCACAGCCTCCTCGAACAGCGCTCCCTTCGGAGCCAACGGACGCCCTTCGATATAGGCAATGGTGTGTTCGTCCGGCGCGACCATCCCGGCGCGCGCACCGCCCTCGATGGACATATTGCAGAGCGTCATGCGCCCTTCCATGCTGAGAGCGCGGATTGCCGAGCCAGTGTACTCGATGACATAGCCGGTTCCGCCTGCTGTACCGATTTTCCCGATAATGGCCAGAATCACGTCCTTCGCTGAGCAATGAGCCGGCAATACCCCATCGACGCGGACCTCCATAGTCTTGGGTCGTTTCTGCACTAAGCACTGAGTGGCCAGCACATGCTCCACTTCGCTGGTGCCGATACCGAAGGCCAGCGCACCAAACGCGCCATGCGTCGAGGTATGCGAATCACCGCACACGATCGTCGTTCCCGGCAGGGTAAAGCCCTGTTCCGGTCCTATGATATGCACCACGCCCTGTCGGATGTCGTTCATCCCGAAGAGTGTAATGCCGAAGTCACGGCAATTTTCCTCCAACGTCCTGATCTGTATTGCACTAAGGGGGTCGGCAATGCCAAGGGTCCGGTCGGTAGTCGGGACGTTGTGATCCGGCACCGCCAATGTGGCGCCAGGACGTCGAGGCCTGCGGCCTGAGAGCTTAAGTCCTTCGAACGCCTGCGGCGATGTCACTTCGTGGACCAACTGCCGATCAATGTAGAGCAGGGTGGTTCCGTCCGGTTCTGCACGGACGACGTGAGACTCCCAGATTTTTTCGAAGAGGGTCTTCGCGACCATGGTGATTCCTCAATAGTCGATTTCGCTCGAAAGGCTCCGTTCAAAAGGAGGCTACATTATACAGATTCCTCCTATGGTCTGCACAAGAATGCGTACCA
>JBDTPK010000774.1:0-1894 GCA_039932735.1 Nitrospirota bacterium | reverse complement strand
CCCAGTGGCATGGTGACACGGACGAACTCGGCTCGATGAAGGTGATCATGACTGGATCGGCATCCGATCCGATGGAATGGCAGGGCCACATCCGTAATAAGAAACGGCGCGAGGACATGGCGCTACGGTTTCGCGACCCGAAGGACCCTTTCCAAATAGTGATCGTGCGGGATATGTGGCTGACGGGCTTCGACGCGCCAAGCCTCCACACGATGTACCTGGACAAGCCGATGCGTGGGCATGGGCTGATGCAGGCCATCGCGCGGGTCAATCGGGTGTTCAAAGACAAGCCGGGCGGGCTGGTCGTGGATTACCTGGGTCTCGCCGACGAACTCAAAAAGGCGCTGGCGACATATACCGAAAGCGGCGGCACCGGGAAGACGGCGATCGATCAGGCCGAGGCCGTGGCTGTGATGCTGGAGAAGTACGAGATCTGTCAAGGACTCTTCGGTTCATACACCACGCCAGCCGGCATGGTGAGAGCCTTTGACTGGTCTCCCTGGATGACGGGGAAACCGCAAGAGCGTCTCTCGGTGTTGCCCGCTGCGCAGGAGCATATCCTCGCCCAGCAAGACGGCAAACCTCGTCTGCTGCGCGCCGTCACCGACCTTTCTCAGGCCTTCTCGCTCGCCGTGCCACACGAAGAGACGTTCCGCATCCGCGACGATGTGGGGTTCTTCCAGGCCGTCCGCTCAGTACTGGCCAAGAACACGCCAGGCGAGCAGAAGACCGACGAAGAACTCGACCACGCCATCCGGCAGATCATCTCGAAGGCTGTTATATCCGACAAAGTGGTGGATATCTTCGAGGCGGCCGGGCTGAAGAAACCGGACCTCTCGATCCTCTCCGACGAGTTCCTGGCAGAAGTGCGCGGGATGCCGCAGCGCAACCTTGCCGTCGAGTTGCTCCGCAAGCTCCTGTCAGGCGAGATCAAGACCCGATCGAAGCGCAACGTCGTGCAAGGCCGCTCCTTCGCAGAACTCCTCGAACAGTCGATACGGAAGTACCAGAATCGGGCCATCGAGACCGCCCAGGTGATCGAGGAGCTGATTGGCCTGGCAAAGGATATGCGGTCAGCCCATATGCGGGGTGAGACACTTGGCCTGACCGAAGATGAGTTAGCCTTCTACGACGCACTAGAAACGAACGACAGCGCCGTGAAGGTGCTCGGCGAGCCGACGCTGACCAAAATCGCTCGCGAGCTCGCGGAGATGGTGAAGAAGAACGTCACCATCGATTGGACGGTCAGAGAAAACGTGCGTGCGCAACTCCGTGTCCTGGTGAAGCGCATTCTTCGCAAGTACGGCTATCCACCGGACAAGCAGGAGCAAGCGACCAAAATAGTGCTGGAGCAGGCAGAGGTCTTATCGGAAATGTGGGCAGTGGGATGACGAAGGCCATGGATTCGAGCTCACGCATGGCAACTGGACCTATTGGTGCCGTCCCTCTCGCCTAACAGGCTGCGGAAAAACTCAGTTGACGCTCAAATCCCGCTGTGTGCTTACGCGTGGCGGTGACACATGAACAACTCTCAGAATGCTCAAAAAGGCCGTCCAGCAAGGCCGCAGCGAGCGAAGAGGCGAGGCGTACGCTTCGGTACGTTGAGCCTCTGAGCGATGCGAGAACGCCGCTGGCGGACTTTTTCAGCATCCTGCTAAAGAGGGTGGGAAGGTTCGGCGGTCTTTCTTCCAAGATAGCTCTCATCCTTCACCTTCCGTCACGAACATCTGAAAAAGAGATCAATTTCAAACCGACGGTCATTCAACAACTCACCGCCCAGCGAATGATCGCATATTGCGTAATCTAAGCTCCGGGATTTGACCAGATCGCGGAATGAATGCCATGTCCGCGATGGCCATTTCGCCACTTTCACTTGTCGCCACGATTTTCACAT
>JBDTPK010000773.1:0-1897 GCA_039932735.1 Nitrospirota bacterium | reverse complement strand
GGTTTTCCGCAGCAGGGCGAGCCCAGGGCGGAGTCTTTTGGTCAAGCCCGCTCGAGCACTCGTGGCATCAGGCCCCTTCATCTCGGCAGGGCGCTCGACCATCGGCGTCATGGCGCGGCGCTGGCCCCGTCGATCCGTCCCCCGCGCCGAGGCCGACGCGCCTGACGCCGTGCGCTCCGCCGTGTCCCACCGCCAGGGCTCCAGCAGGGTGCGCGACCGCCTCGGCTGACGAGCTCGTGCCGACGCCAGGGGGTGCGCAGTGCAGGCCCGATACGGTCCTCGCACCGCGTTTCAGGCGGACTCGCGGCTCTCGGGGCTGGGGGCACGCCCCAATACCGACGCCCTCGCCCGCAATGAATGGCCGTGGGCCAGGCCCAGGCGCAAGGTTTCACGTCCTTCGGCACGCATATGTCGGTAGGAGCTCGTTCGCATGGCAACACCGTCACCCAGCCGGGCTTGCAGTGTTGCACTTGGAGTTAGAACTCAAGCTTTTAATCTGTAGAAATTCTATCAATCGGAACACGCCGTCGGTATTCCCGACTCACGTCATTTTTGTTGCAACAGCGAAATGTGCTTGCGCATAGCGGCCCGTGAATACCAGCTAAAAGCGGCGCTTCCCTTGAACGCGTTAGGGGACAAACTGCCCAATATTGAAGATGACAGAGAAACCTAGGCGATTCTGATTGTATCGTCCTGTGTCTGAAAGAAAGATATAACGATCTGGATAATATCGGACATGTGTAGAGAACATTCGTGCCAGGTTGTTCAAGGCATCCTGCTCTTTGCCTGGCAAGCGACATGGCATATGGCAACTCGGCGTTCTGAGAAGAAAGGAGGACGAACCGATGAATCGTAGCCCCTAAAGATTCAATATGGCCTATTCGGAAATGGAGAAGCGTAACATTGCAAATGCCCAATCAATGAGGAGGGACACGATATGCCGTTATGGAAAGTTTATCATCCAGTCGGAACATTCACTGCCGAAGACAAAAAGAATCTGGCCAAACAGGTGACGGAAGTATATGCACGTATCCCGATTCCTAAGTTCTATGTGGTGTTCATTTTTGAGGAGGTCGCCAAGGACTCCTGCTTTGTTGGTGGGGAGCCGCATAATAAGTTCGTCCGGTTCAAGGTCGACCATATTGCCAGAACCTTACCTGGTCCGGTCCTTAGAGAATGGTGGATGAGAACACTTGATGGAGTCATTGCTCCCTACGTAAAGAATAAGGGATACGATTGGGAGATTTCCGTTGACGAGACCCCGGTCGATCTATGGTCTCTTCAAGGGGAACTGGCTCCGCCCTTTGAATCGGTGGCTGAAAAGCGGTGGGTGAAAGAAAATAAAGCGAGTCCCTATACCTTAGCGGAAAAGCTTCCTGTCACCCTCATCCTCGCGCCCGGAGTCGCGGACCGTTAGGTTTTGTAAAGCTGGCCGGCGTTTGGGAGTGGCCTGTGTGGTGAAGTCGTACCCAAGAGAGATGACGACCAACAGGGCAACGTCATCTTTCTTGGGCCACATTTCTACCTGCACGAACGTCTTCGCAGGGTCAGGTATCTGGCGTCGAAATCAGTTTCATCTGGGATCGAGGCTATTCCAGACCTTCCGCCAGGGTTGCCATTCTGCGACCGAGGACAGGTTGCTTGCTCAGGATCGGCTGTTCGTTTAGCATATATGCATAGCTGCAATCTGACGGAAATCTCGCCATGCCCGCGTCACTCGACCACATCCATTCCGGCACCCCGATGGGGGCCAATCTGATCGCCGACGGCGCCACCTTCCGCGTCTGGGCGCCGCAGGCCCTGGCCCTGTATGCGATCGGCGACTTCAACCATCGGACGCGTAACGACGCCAGTCTGCTCACGCGCGACGAGTTCGGCCATTGGCGGGGCTTCATTC
>JBDTPK010000772.1:0-1900 GCA_039932735.1 Nitrospirota bacterium | reverse complement strand
AGCTGTGGGTGTGCTGATGGTCCATCCCGCTACCTCTTCTGACAAGACGGGCATGGCAGCTTGCCATGCCCGTGGACGGTCGCGATGCTCTGTTGACACTCCGTTATGCCGAGAAGGATTCTCCGCAGCCACAGGTCTTGTCGGCGTTCGGATTTACGAATTTGAAGTTTCCGCCCATTAGGTCTTTTTGGAAGTCCAACTGTGTGCCTTGAAGATAGATCGCGCTCTTGGCGTCGACAATGACTTTCACACCGTCGAAGTCATGAACTTGGTCGTGTTGGCCGATCTTTTCGTCGAAGTTGATCGTGTAGCTGAGGCCTGAGCAGCCGCCCCCCTTCACACCGAGTCGGAGCCCTCCTTCGGTGAGGCCCTGCACATTGATGAGGCGCTTTACTTCCTTCAGTGCCGACTCGCTGAGTGAAATCACCGGAGCTTGAATTTCCGCGTTTGTCGTGTTCATTGGCGCACTCCCTTCGTTCACGTTACTTCGCGTCGACCAGGGCTCCGTCTGCTTTCTTCTGGTAGTCCGCGAGGGCGGCCTTGATCGCATCCTCGGCGAGCACGGAGCAATGGATTTTCACCGGTGGTAGGTTCAGTTCCTGTACGATGTCGGTGTTCTTGATCTTTTGGGCTTCTTCGATCGTCTTACCTTTCAACCACTCGGTGGCGAGGCTCGAGCTGGCGATCGCGGACCCGCAGCCAAAGGTTTTGAACTTCGCATCCACGATCATATCGTTCTGCACCTTGATTTGGAGCTTCATCACGTCGCCGCACTCCGGGGCTCCGACCATACCGGTGCCGACCCCTTCATCGTCCTTCTTGAAGCTCCCCATGTTGCGAGGGTTATTGAAATGATCGACGACTTTATCACTGTAGGCCATGGTTTATCCTCCTTTTGACTATTCGGATCAGTGGGCAGCCCATTGAACTGATTTCAAATCGACGCCTTCTTTTGCCATCTCATACAACGGAGACATTTCGCGCAATTTGGTGACAACCTCGATCACCTTCTTAATCGTATAGTCGATCTCATCGTTCGTGTTGAAACGGCCTAGCCCGAAACGGATCGAAGAGTGCGCCAACTCCGTCCCAACTCCCAATGCGCGGAGCACGTACGAGGGTTCCAACGTGGCTGAGGTACAGGCCGAGCCGGATGAGAGGGCGATATCCTTCATGCCCATCAGCAACGACTCGCCTTCCACATAGGCAAAGGAGATATTGAGGTTGCCGGGGAGTCGATTGGTCGGATGGCCGTTCAGATAGCTTTCTTCCAGGGCCTTCATGATACTAGCTTCCAGCCGATCGCGCATCGCAATCAACCGCACGGTGTCTTTGGCCATCTCCTGCTCACAGAGTTCGCAAGCTTTGCCGAATCCCACGATTAAGGGCACCGGGAGCGTGCCGGAGCGCATACCGCGCTCGTGTCCACCGCCATCGATTTGTGCCGCAATACGAACCCGAGGATTCTTTTTTCTCACGTAAAGCGCTCCGACCCCTTTTGGACCATACATCTTATGGGCCGAGAACGACATCAGATCAATGCCCATATCCTGCACATCGACCGGGATCTTACCTACACCTTGCGTCGCATCGCAGTGGAAGAGAATCCCCTTCTCCTTGGCGATCTTCCCGATCTCTTTGACGGGGTTGATCGTACCAATCTCATTGTTGGCCAACATGACGGAGATGAGGATCGTCTTGTCCGTAATGGCTTTCCGCACATCATCAGGATTTACCATCCCGAATTTATCGACGGAAAGATAGGTGGCCGTCGCTTTGTCTTTGCCCTCTAACGATTTGACGGTGTCGAGCACGGCGCGGTGTTCGGTGGACGACGTAATGATATGGTCGCCCTTCTCTTTGTACATTTCCAACACGCCCTTGATCGCGAGATTGTCCG
>JBDTPK010000771.1:0-1902 GCA_039932735.1 Nitrospirota bacterium | reverse complement strand
CACAGCCTCAATTCAAGAACCTGTCGGACTTCCACTGTGTGACGAGCTGGAGCCGATTCGACAACGAATGGGAAGGAGTCAGTTTCAAACACATCCTGTCCATGGTGAAACCACTGTCTTCAGCAAAGTTCGTCCTCTTCAAGTCGTTCGATGACTACACCACCAATTTGCCGCTTGACGCCTGCGACGATACGGATGTGCTCCTGACCTACAAATGGAATGGCAGGCCCCTCACGAAAGAACACGGGGGACCGGTGCGAGTCATCGTGCCGAAGCGCTATGCCTGGAAAGGCGCCAAGTGGGTGAAGGACATTACCTTTTCAGATAAAGACGAAAAGGGGTTCTGGGAAGTGCGGGGCTACTCGAACAATGGGTTTCCCTGGGAGAACGATCGCTATGGGTGAGATTGTGGCACCGGCCTGCGCGCGTCTTCTACTTTGATCGAGGAAACCCTCTTACTCAAGGATTCACGCGCCCGTTCGGTCGACCTCTATTAATCGCAGACCCCTTTCTTTCCAATGAACGACCTCTCAGGCACCATACGCAAGGTGGAATTCTGGCCGGTTGATGTGCCCTTCACAGACCCCCTCGTCGTCGCCACGGGCGCGCGAGCAATTGCGGAGAACGTCTTCCTGCGAGTCACCCTATCGAACGACGCGCAAGGCTATGGCGAAGCGACGCCATTTCCAGAAGTCGGAGAGAAAACTCGCGCAAGCTGTCTGATCGCCCTCCACCAACTCAGCAATACTGTCCTCGGTCGTTCAGCCACAGACCACAAGGAAATTGGGCGCGTGCTATTCGAACAGGCACCCAGCTATCCAGCAGCCCGTTGCGGACTCGAAACTTCCGTCATCGATGCCTACTGCTGCGCGTCGAACTTTCCTATGTGGCAACAGTGGGGTGGCGCAGACATGCGAGCGAGGGAAACGGACATCACCATTCCCATCACCGACCTCGACAAGACGGTCGACCTGGCGCGCGGATGGTATGCGATGGGGTTCCGCCTCTTCAAAATGAAGGTCGGCAACAATGTCGAGAGCGATATCCGGCGTCTGAAAGCCGTCCATCGCACACTCCCAGACATCTCGTTCATCGGCAATAGCAACCAGGATTCTCGCGCCAGGAATGCCTGACGTTTGCGCAGGGAGCTGGTCGCCCGAGGCGCAGCCGACTACGTCAACATCAAGATCATGAAGACCGACGTGATCGAAGCCGTGGAGATTGACTCCTTCACCAAAGCATCGGTTCTCAAGCTGATGATCGGTGGGATGCTCAATACGCGCATCGCAATGGGCTGCTCCTTCAGCCTGGTTCTGGGACTCGGCGGATTCGACGTGTTGGACCTCGACACCCCGCTCTTACTGGCCACTGCTGCGGTCGGAGGTGGCTATAGATATGAGGGCTCACGCCTCCAACCCCAGGCCTCGACATGAAATGTGAGCCTTCCTCCAACGTCATCACCATCGAATGGTTCAGCCGGTCGCCTCATCGCACTTCTTGCAATTCAAACTTTCTCCGAGATGCTGTCTCCGGCCTTCCTCCGTCAGAACCCATGGCCGATTCGTCATCGGCGGCTGATGACGCACATGCTGACCATGGCCACAACGCAGATCCGCCACCCAATCGCCAAATTCATCCAAATGATACCCCACGATAGGCTGCTGCATGCACAGACCTCCCTCACGTCTCTGTGAACGATTCATTAGGGATATGTTACACTTCACGCGCATGCTAACACGAACGGGGAGGCATAGATGAAGCAGTCCGATTCGAACATCGGCTTCGTGGGAGTGGGACGGATGGGAGCCAACATGGCCCGGCGATTGAAAGATCGTGGGGAAACGATCATCGCGGTGTACGATCGAGATCGTGCGGCGACTACCGATCTTGCGTTAGAGCTAG
>JBDTPK010000770.1:0-1905 GCA_039932735.1 Nitrospirota bacterium | reverse complement strand
GGGAGGAACGTGCGCACATCCGAGACTTACTGGTTGGAGGATTCCATACCGTCGCATAGAGCGTGGCGACCCACACACCGATCTTCCACGCCTGACAGAATGGACGAGCGGTCGCCGTGGCATTGCGATCCACTCATGCCGGCTGGCCCTCGGTTGTTCAGGAACAGCGCAACAGCGCTGATCCACGAAGGCGTGGGTGGGAGCCTCTGCGGCCCGGTGAGCCCGCACATTGGTCAATCACATGATGCAACGGCAACAGTCCTAGGGGATACGTTCAACACTCAGCCATGAAGAGGAGACATCCCCTGGGATGACGTTAGGCTCGAAACTATTCACACTCGCGTTCCTTATCCTGTGCGCAGTTTGTGCGGGCGGAGTATGGCTCGGGTATCGATTATTCACTACCGGCTTTAGCGCGAAGACGGAGCCCCATGCAATCGAGGTGTTCTTGGCGCGCCAGATTCGTCATCTTGCCATCCCGATCGAAAAGCGACACGCGCAGAATCCCATCCCGTCGAGCCCCGACGTGATGAAAGAGGCGCTGGCGCATTTTGCCGATCACTGCGCCACCTGCCATGCCAACAACGGCAGTGGCCAGACCGCGATTGGCAAGAACGTGTACCCGCGGGCGCCTGACTTACGATTGGCCGACACGCAATCGATGTCGGACGGTGAGATCTTCTGGGTCATTCATAATGGCATTCGCTTCACCGCAATGCCGGCCTGGGGAGAGGGAGGCCCAGCGCAGGACATGGGGAGTTGGAAGCTGGTCCACTTCATTCGCCATCTCCCACAACTGACGCCGAAAGAACTCGAGCAGATGAAGGCGCTCAATCCCAAGACGAAGAAAGACCTGGAAGAAGAAGTCGCCTTCGACCAGTTCCTGCAGGAAGAGGGCGCCCCAGCAGCACGGATCGAGAGCGGCCATCATCACTGACACCCTGTGGGAAAACGATGCCGGCCGCCGGAAATCCAATGGTCCGCATGTCTGGGATAAGCGGTTACACGTGTGAAAGTGTCGGTTCCGTGAACCGCTCCAACACTAACTACGCGCTCGCCTGGTGGCCCCTTGTGCCAAGGCGGCTAAGTGGTCGGCTTGCACTGTCTAGTCGTGGATGCCCATGGTCGAGGATCCCAGAGGAGTCCGTGGGGAGTGGCTGCGCCGGAATCGGTGATACCCCAATATAAGGTGAACAACGACTGTGTCAACAACCAACAAGGAGAATCTCATGACCATGCCAGGCACCTCCGCAGGTGGGCTCAAGACCACCGGTCAGATTGACGCCACGAATCCGTTGGTCTTTTACGCCGGGCAGGACGGCCTGGAGATCGGGGTGGCCTTGTGCTCAACCTACACGGCTGGCGCGCCGGTGGTGGATGCGAACAGCAGGTATCTTGGGTTCGTCAACGAATTTGATGCTATGAAAACGCTCGATGTGGGGAAGGACCTGAGCAAGCTGACGATGGAGCAGATTATGCGGAAGGGTCGGCTGGTGATTACTCAGTCGACGACCATTCCCGACGCGGCGAAGAAGATGGAGCAACATGGGGTAGTGGGGCTACCGATAGAGCAGGACGGCCGGGCCACGCACTCCGTCTCTCGACACGATCTCTTACGGGCGCGGGTTGGCCTGGGTGTAGGCATGGGCATTGACCCCTAGACAGTCCGCGCCGCAGAAGGGTTGAGATAAGGAGGTTTACATGATGAGCACCGCGGCAGACGCGCAGACCTCCAAGTGTGCGTTGTCACTCGCACCGGTCGAACCGAACCGGGAGCAGACCGCCTTCACGGCACTCGCGGATACATATCGTGAACGTACCTAAGGGTGCAACGGGTTCCGCGGCGTCGCTGTGGGTTGTCCCGCTTGGGCAGACGCCGGACTACCTCGATCCGCGATGCCAGGA
>JBDTPK010000769.1:0-1910 GCA_039932735.1 Nitrospirota bacterium | reverse complement strand
CAACAGGCAGGGGTAGGCTCCGGGCGCTGACTCTCTTCTTTCCTTAAGAGATCAAACACACTTTCGAACGAATCAGCCGCCTGAAACGGGTCGCCGTGACTCCTCCGATTGAGCTATCTGATGATGATCTCAGGAATGCCGGTATCCGCGTAACCCTCTCTGAGTTTTTCCCGAGCCGTTGTGGCCAATTTTTCATAGTGTGTGCGGAACGTCTCGATCTCTTCCAGCGACAGATCTTCCACTGTCAGCATGACATTGTGAGCGCCGCTCGTGGAGCGGATTAACTCATCGACTTTCAGTTGAAGCGCGGCACGAGTGCGGTTTTGGGTGTTCTGAATCAAGAACACCATCAGAAAGGTCACAATGGAGGTTATGGAGATAAGGGTAAACTGCCAACTATCCCCAAAGTGGAGGAACGGGCCTGTCATCGCCCAGATTGCGACGAAGCAAGCGGCGGCGGCAAACGCCAACGGGTGGCCCGTGAGGTATTCAGTCTTCTTCGCCACACGATCAAAACGATCAATGAATGTGACTGTCCTCGCGGCGGTTTGGCCATGCTGGGAAATAATCATCTTTCTCTCCTTCTAACCGATTTCAAAGTGATGATCCGGGAAAATGGCTGTCACGGGGAACGCTGCAATATAGTTGAGGAAATCAAGCAAAACGATCACGCTGGATGAGAGGATCGTGGGCCGCAGTAGCTGTTTCTGATGAAATTACAGCTAGGGGCACAGCCCACTGCGATGTCCGCCGGGTTGCTCTACACGAGAACGAGCATGCCGAGGCTAAGGAGCGATATCAGAGCATTGTCCTCGATTTACCAGCGGAAGAGCGTGCCCGCTCACGTTAGGTGTTTTCGCATGGTGTCACAATATAGTGTCACAGTCCACTAGCCTGAATATTTCATAACTCTGGCAAGAAAAAACTATCGAGGCTCCAACCTGTGCTATAGGAGCGGTGTCGAGACGCTTCTACGTTCAGCGGAAAGGAGACCCGATGGCGACAGAGTGTTTACCGCAAGTGACGTTTGAGCTCCATGAAAAACTGAAGCCGGTGGTGGCTCGATTTGACCAGGCCCATGCCAGTCCAGATGGGGGTGTCGTCCTGATCAAGGCCCTGGATGACCAGTTGCGGGTCACCGAGCAGTTGGCCGGCTGCCTGCGGGATGGACGCGAGTCGCACAAGGTTAGGCACTCGCTTGAGGATCTGCTGCGCGCAGCATGCCGGGCGCTTGATGGGCGAGGCATACGGCCTGTCGAAGTACAGCGGCCGCACCGAGCATGTGTACGGAGAGACGCTCTACGCTGCCAGGAAGCGGGTCGCATCGCCGACGCATCCTCATCAAGGCGGAGGTCGTCCGCCTGCCCGGGCGGTCTATTGGGAGTATCGAGACGAGCATGAGCCACCGTCATGAATAATGCGGCTTAGACGGCTGATGCTCTATCCGACTGAGCTACGCGAGCGTGCTGAGGAAGTGATGTGTGATAAGTGAACTGTGATGAGTGGTGTTCAATCGAGGTGAGGGACCAGGGCACGTGACTCAGTTGGCACCTGGCACACATCACCCATCACTGACCATGCATTTGGTCGGGGCGAGAGGATTTGAACCTCCGACATCCTGCTCCCAAAGCAGGCGCGCTACCGGGCTGCGCTACGCCCCGACTCAGGAATTACAATGAGTTATGTTTTGCCTCGATACTGATAAAGAGGCAAGTGTTATTACAGTGTTAGCCCCGTACCTCTGAAGCTTCGCGGCAGCCTCGTGGGGGTCTTCCGTCTGGATCGTATTATACCGCCGATGCACCTTTTCGCTCTTGTGTCCAATGATCTTCATCGTCGTTGTCGTGTCTACCCTTGCCCGTCTTAAGTTTGTTGCCGCACAGTGCCGGAGATCATGCAACCTAAGCCCT
>JBDTPK010000768.1:0-1911 GCA_039932735.1 Nitrospirota bacterium | reverse complement strand
TGCCCCAACACCTAAGGGCAGATCAGGGCAAACCCATGCTTTGGGTAGCTATGGCAGGGATTCTTGCTCGCTCCGTGCGCCTTCGAGCTTGCTAGATTTGCGGTAGCAGCGCTTATAGCATCCTGATTTATTGGTCCAGTTTCCTTATACACGAACTAACAAACCACAGGTCAAAATTTCCCGTCTTCTCTTTTGGCGGCCTGGACAGTTCCTCAGCCATCCTGCCTCCCGTATTTTATCTCCTTCCAGGGCTACGCATTTTCCTCCAGGGCCTGTCGTATCAGGACCTCACGGAGCAGTGTTTCCAGCTCCTGATGCATCAACTGAATGCTGGATTCAAGCTGTTGAAGCATGGCTTCTCGGACATGCAGTTCTTCACTGCCATAGAGGCCCCCGGATCCGAACAGTAATGCGATCCGTTCTTTTTCGCGAACCGATCCCGCCTTTCCCATGTTCCCCTCTTCTTGCCAAGTCTGCAACAGGACATCTCGTAGGCTGTGCCCGTCGAGACCTCGGATGTCTGGCTCCGTCAGAAACCGCCAGACGCGTGGGGAGAAGAACTCTGTCTGCGGAACGGCTTCCCAGACGACCGCCAGATGATTGCGAGGATGACTGAACTCCTGGCGCACTTTGGTGAAGTTGGCGGACGTGCCGAACAGAACCTCCAATGCGCCGCCAGTCACCGATGCGAGATTGCCTGTATCGCCCGCCCCCGTGGCCATGCCGATGCCGCCTGACAGAATATTCGCGAGTCCACCGAAGATCACGCCTAAGATAGTCTGCGAGGTCGTGTGCGTGGTTTGAATGTCCTGGAGGCGATCGTGAACCTCATCGGCCCGCTGCACTTCGCATTCAATTTCGGCGACGAGGCCGGAAACTTCGAGGGTGGCTAATACCAGTCTTGTTACCAACTTCTGTCGGACACGCTCGATGTCTGCCAATGCGGCTTGCTCAACCTCCAATTGTGCGATTCTATTTAGTAGTGGCAAAAGATCCATGACATCGGCGATCTGGACTGCGATGGGGGAATAGAGTTTGAGTGCCGCATCTTTCTCGACCGACTTGTTGGGCGGCTGCCGCTGCTCGCCTAAGCCTACAGGCAGATTCCGGACTTCGGAAAGGACAGATACGCATCGGCGATCGAATGTGTAGATGTTGGCAGGAGGGGGCAAGGTAGAGGCACAACCAACGGTTAGAAGGAGCAACGGGAGTATCACCGGACACCATCTGTATCGTCGCATAATCTTAGTTTCTCCTTATTGAAAGGCACTGACTGGTGGGCGACTGAAGTGATCACTCCTCATGGTCTGATCTGGACCGGGTAAATTACCAGAAAGTTGCCAGGTGCTTCACCCAGGTTTTATCTCATGGCCGAAGCAGCACCGGAAGCGTCCTCGCTTTCAAACCGTTGCTCATTGCTCTTCCCAAAATGGGCATACTTTGTTTAGCATCATCGATTACTTCAAGGTCCACCCGTATCCACAGTCTACCGGGAGAGGCGACGGAGGGAACCACCGCCTTGCCATGACTCCAGGGCGCGCAGTTGCAGTGTGCCCATTCCTCACTTTGCTACCCCGCTGCTACCAGGACAGGACAAATCAGCCCCATCAGCCCCCATGTCAGGAGTATCCTGGTGTGTGGATTCTTGTGGGGTTAGGTTGTCGGAGGTTGGGCTATCGGAAATTCGTAAACCCCAGGTCGCATTCTAATTGGGTTCAATCGGTCGGTCCGCCTCTCTCTTTTGGTGCCAAGCTGGTGCCAAAACACCATGACCCATGATGAGGTGTGCCATCACAAATCCTCCATTTTTGCTGAGGATTGATCTTGTTGGGTGTCCTGAGGTAGGTCTTGAGCGGGACTCTTAATCAGTTGTGATGATGAGGGCATGATTGGCTGCGACACTTTTGGGGG
>JBDTPK010000767.1:0-1917 GCA_039932735.1 Nitrospirota bacterium | reverse complement strand
CTGGAAGTGTATGCGCAATTGCGCCCTCATGCACCCGTTGCACGTGGAACGTGAAACCGCCCTGCAAAATAAAGCACATGGCTGTAGAACAACCATAGGCGCTGGACTCAAGGTCGGTTGGCCTAGTTCCTTCCGACCTCGGCATGGATTGGTCCGTCCGTCTACAGGTGTGGGGCACGGGGCATCAGGAGGACGAGAGGGCCCCCGCCCGAGAAGTGGGAGTGCCCTCCCACTTCTCGGGCGGGGTGCCTGGCACCGGCTGCATGGTTTACTGTTCCTCGATCACTCCTATTGATAGTCCTCGTTCAGGGACTTGAGGAATGCCACAAGGGGTGTAATGTCAACGGCTGTGAGTGCGATACCCTGAAGTTCCGTTGCGCCATTGCGTAGCGTTCCTCCGCGCATTTGATCCGACACCTCGATGTAAAAATCGATAATATTGTTCAACGTGGCGAATTGACCGTTATGCATAAAGGGAGCGGAATGGCTCAGATCACGAAGGCTCGGTGTTTTGAATCTGGAAATGGCTAGATCCAGTAGTGCCGCGTCGGACAGGGGGCATGGCACTTGGTCATCGCACAAGATTGCTCGAATCTTCGCTTGTGGGTTCGGCATATCTGGGTTGGCGAAGACGTTCCACACACCAAGATCAGTCAGAGTAGAATCAGTGAGAATGGGGATGGCTCGGAAACGTTCTGAGGCGTTGGGATGAATTTCGGTGGCGGGGAGGAAGCCATTGTAGTTTCCGTTACGAGTAGGAAGGTTAGGAATCGCGAGTTCCGCGAATGCGCCGGCGACGTGAATGCTGTCGTATTCCTTTTGCGCAGTACCGGTGTTGTGCAACTTGAAATCCGTGAAATTCGGAGCTGCATGGCACACGAGACAATTGCCGAACCTGCCTGCGGCTAGTTCCGGTCCGGTGGGTGGGATAGTCGATGGCTCGGCGAGAAAGATTTTTAAACCTTCCAACTCTTGGGTTCCAAACACGAATGGTTGAGTGTGGAATTGGAATAAGCCGTTTCCTCGATTTGGATTAGATGTCACGAATTGCGGACTTGCCAGTCCGTTGACTAGCGTTCGAATGCGGCGACTGTAATCGAGAGGAGTTTCGTCACTGCTCGGCTGTTGCGGGAGGCCGTTGCGGCTCATAAACACGTCGAAAGGCGAACGGATAAGATTGCCGGCGTCGTCGGTTTTTGAAAACCGCAAGCCGTTGACGTAGGCCCCGACCACCTTCACGACTGCATCGAAGATTTCCTGATCGCTGGCTGATCCGATGAGCACACGAAATTCCGGAGGCAGTCGAAGCTCATTTGGAATGTTTGGGTTGGCCCCGGTGAAGAGGGCGCTATAGGAAAGTCCATCGAATTGCTGGGCGATAGCCCCGCTGCCATCATCCTCACGCATGACCCGTGCAATGTGACTGATGGCTTCCGCTTTTTGCCCGGGCAACCAGCCAAAATTTCGACCGGTGAACGTCCCAACGATGAGATCTTTTAGTGTCGAAAATTCTCCATCGGTGTGAAATAACGTTCCGCCGGGCCTACTGAGCGAGGCATTGACCAACGGCGGAGAATTCCTGGGAGTGGTTCTCTTGCCGTCTTGACGGTCTGGAATCGGACTTCGGAGCGCGAAGTCCGCATAGGTCCGCATCCCCCCGCCCAATTTTCCGACCTGTTCGTCGACAAGGTGGCAGGCCCGACAATTCATCGAGAGGCCTGTGAAGGGTCCACGTAGGCCCACTGATGGCCCAGTTGTTTCCGAAAGATTCATGACCGGATCGCCGGCAGGGAGCGCGTCATTCACGTTCCCGCCCGACGCGAGATGTACTTTAAAAAATTGGGCAAAGCGGGTTTCGACAAACAGCCGTTCGCCGACGTCGGCTTCGGCGCCAGGTGTCCCTGTAGCCTCGACTGA
>JBDTPK010000766.1:0-1928 GCA_039932735.1 Nitrospirota bacterium | reverse complement strand
CTCGGGCATGTGTCGGAAATTTTCGATGCGGAGGCGCCATATACCCCGCGTGGCTGTTCCGCGCAAGCTTGGTCGGTGGCCGAACCCTTACGGGCCTTGATAGAAGATCTGGCATCCAGAGCGATGCCAAGAACGTGAGAGTCGAACGGGTCAATATGCGAGAGTGTAAGGAAACGGCTTCTCAATCGACTGAAGGGCAAGAGTCTGCGACGAGACCGAGAGAAAAACGCCACGCTCAATCCTTGAAGTTATTGATAGGAGCAATGAGAACCGAACGGTTTCGCGCCCCATGATCACCACATTGCTGGCTGGGATCACGCCACTCGCAAAGACGTCACCCGCTTGGCGTCGGAAACTATGGATCGACCGCTGCCCTGGTCGGCACGGATTAATCTTCAACTCCATTATTGGATCTGCGGAGCCTGTGCCTGCTATCGCGATTAATTGAAGACGATTTGTCACATGCTGCGCTGTTTACCCAAGCAGGATCATCGAAACGAGCCGTCTTCAACTTCTCTTGCGACCAACGCTCGTCTAACACAAGCCTTCCGCGCCAAGCACGAATAGCCGCGTCACTCTTCTATAGCCCGGTATGTGCGTACCATTTGAACGATAGGGGTTGCAGTTTCCTCTGAAATTATGAGTAACCTTGTATGGTCAGGCGGGGGGGGGGGAGTGCGCTCTTTAGGGGGGCACCTCAAGATAACGAACGGGCATCCATCTCACTGGTCGATCATTGGAGCGCGTCAGGAGGCGTTTTGAGTAGCTTGGCGAACCGACTCTTGTCGATAGACTTATCGTAGGCTTCCTCGGGCGAGATCCACTTCTTAGTCAGGAGGTCCTGGATCGCGTCGTCCAAGGTCACCATCCCGATGGCTTTTCCTGTCTGCATGATCGATGCGATTTGGACCGTCTTGGCATCGCGAATGAGGTTGCTAACGGCGGACGTACAGACCAAGATCTCCAGTGCCGCACAGCGTCCTTTTTGGTCGATCCGCTTAAACAGATTTTGCGCGACCACGACTCGTAGCGCCGTCGACAGCGTATTCCTGATTTGTGGCTGCTCTCCATGGGGGAAGACTTCCACGATCCGATCGACCGTCTTGGCGGCATTTTCGGTGTGCAGTGTTCCGAAAACCAAGTGCCCTGTGGCCGCGGCTTCAATTGCCAGGGAAATCGTTTCGAGATCCCGCATTTCCCCGACGAGGATAATGTCAGGGTCTTCACGCAACGCACCACGCAACGCCGACGCGAACGTCATCGTGTGCAGTCCCACCTCTCGATGATTCACGATGCACCCCTGACTCTGGTGCACGAACTCAATGGGATCTTCGACCGTGAGGATGTGATCTTTTCGATTCTTGTTGGCATAGTCGACCATGGCAGCCAAGGTCGTGGACTTACCGCTGCCGGTCGGACCCGTGACCAGGACCAGCCCTTTCTTTAACATGGCCGCCCGCGTCAAGATCGCTGGTAGTCCGAGATTCTCAGCCGTCAGAATTTTGCTGGGGATCTTCCGGAACACCCCCCCGACGCCATACTTGTGATTGAAGAAGTTGCAACGAAATCTAGCGAGCCCGGCAATTTCATACCCAAAATCCACGTCGCCCGTGGACTCGAATAATTCTTTCTTCGACCCCGGTGCGATCTCGTACAGCATCTCGTGAAGCAGTTCCGTGGTGAACACAGCCTGTCCGGCAATTCGCTCTAACTCGCCGTCGACCCGCAGGATCGCCGGCTGACCTGAAATCAAGTGCAGGTCGGACGCGCCGTGTTCCGCCATCATTCGAAAGAGTTCGTCAATCTTAGCCATGCCGCCTCTCAGTTCTATCCAGGATTGGGATCGCCTTTCTCTGTTGGAGTATACGTGCTTATGCGATGGTTACAAGAAAAACGAACACTCCAACGGAGGCACGCCGGCAATCTAG
>JBDTPK010000765.1:0-1929 GCA_039932735.1 Nitrospirota bacterium | reverse complement strand
CATAATCCCCAGCATGAGCTGCAACTGCTGGGACAACTCCTGTGTCGAGCCATCGGCACGACGTGTGGTCCATGGCAACTAATGACACACATTCCTGTTGAGGCGACCAACATGCTTGACCGCGTCGCAGGCAATTCGCGTGACCCATGCATTCTGTTGCAAAATCACTTCGCAGATTCCTTCGGATATTATGGGGTCTCGATAGCTGGTCCTATCCCATGCCGTGCCAGAGAATGGTGCTTTTCGGCTAATGCCCGATCCTGTTCTTCAGTCTTTCTAAAATCTGCCGCAATGGCACGGAGCTGGGCAATGTGTTCCTTCAAGGGGATCGATGTGTCGTGATACTCTTTCGGAAACTTTTCAATATAGTTTGCCATAAACTCCCAATTGTCCGCTTTAGACTTATTAATCTGAGCCAGTTCCTCATACTGCTGCGCGACCGAGAAGTGAGTTTTTACTCCACCTTTCAGTATGCCTTCAGTGCTATCTCCTGAAGCAGCAAAAGTTTGCATGGCAGGAAGGAGACCGAGAACCAGGAATGCGCACATGAATTTAAACTTCAGCATCCTACACCTCCCTGATGATTTGAACGATTTGTCGATTTTAGACGCGAGCGAGCTGGGACCTTAGGTCTTAGCTCATTTTCCTCGTGTCATCCGAGGGTCTCAACTGGGAAAAGTCTCTTCATGGATGTGTCCGGGACTGAATTATCTTGTGCCTTGTGAAGTGCAAACGTCAGCAATCCTGGCCCCGTTCACTACTTTGGCAATATTCAGAACCATTTCTTTTACCGATTCCTTGTGAAGCTTGGAACAAGTCGGGACTTCGGCCATTTCAATATGTATGGCTTCAGCGATTGAGTCTGGCATAATCTTGTGCTACTGCTAAATCGCGCGACACAGTCCTACAAATGCAATAGCAATCGCCATAACGACATCGGATAATTCCTGATTGTTTTGCTCATTAAAAGTCATGATTCTCTTCTGGTTTGTTGTAATGGATGCGCTACTCAAATCCAATTTCTCTCTTCATGACTTCCAGTTAATACATCTTCTCTTCGTGGCTTCCGGCTGAGACCGCTGATACCACGGGTTCGCCCACTTCATGAGCTCGTCCTCCTTTCCGTGGGCAATAGCGTTGCCTCACTGTTCGTCTCAATTAGTCCATGTCATCTCCAAATCTCCCGCTTCCATCTAGTATTATAGATAATAGACAGATAACAATCTGATCAATATTGCTCATGTATTGCCCGACTTAATTTCTGGACAGTTTGTCGAAGAATGTAAACTGTCCTTAGCCGGTCCCATGGGGAACGAGTGGACTCCACTCTAGCAGGCTGCGGAAAAACTCAGTTTACGCTCAAATCTCGCTGCGTTCTTACGCGTGGCGTTGACACATAAACAACTCGCAGGATCCTCAAAAAGGCTGTCCAACAAGGCCGCAGCGAGCGAGGAGGCGAGGCGTACGCTTCGGTACGTTGACCCTCTGAGCGATGCGAGAACGCCACAGGCGGACTTTTTCAGCATTCTGCTAGAAGGGACCCTTTCAGAGAAGAAGGCCGGAGGGCAATATTGTCAGATGTGGGGTGTGCTGACCGGCTCCCCGTGGTTGGACCAGGCCGAATAGCACTTATGCACACTGCTGAGGCTCGATCGTTTCAGGAGCCGGTGGCCGCAACTCCAGTGCCCGATTGGGAGGAAACTGGTTGTAGTGTCGTCGCCAACGTTCCACGAGCACTTGAATCTTCCACAGTGTAGCAAACAGTTCCCGATTCAACAGTTCATCGCGTAGCTTCCTGTTAAAACTCTCGACGTAGCCATTCTCCCACGGCATCTGCAACATGCACCGGGCCGCTTCAGCATGGGTCGAAACAGGACGTGTCGTCTGGACGACTGTGATCCCATCTCGACGGAGCATCAGCCTGGCTGC
>JBDTPK010000764.1:0-1929 GCA_039932735.1 Nitrospirota bacterium | reverse complement strand
TTCGACTTGGCGCTTGAGCACTGTGCGCAAGCGATTGCTGATTTGGTCTTGCTCGCCTTGGGGTATCGCCGTTGCGGAGAAGACGGTGACCGGCTGAGTGCCTTTCGACGCATCGGCAAGTTTTGCGAAGGCTTCGGCAATTTCAGGAAGAAAGCCGACGCGATTTTTTTTGACTAATTGTTCGAGAAAGGTTTTTCCGATGGGAGGACACCCCAAACGCGAACCGATTTCTGCAAGGACGGCGATTTTATCATCGGCGCCAAACACGGGTGAAGTCACGACATGGCGCAGCTCGACCGAATCCTTGATCGCTTGCCCGAGCCCCGTTAAGGCCACACGGGTTGATTCGATACCAGATGCGTCGAGTAGCTCGAATAACGCCTTCGCATAACGTCTCGCCACTGCAGTCTTAATCACGATAACGGTCCGTTCTATTTTTTCTTTTTGACAAAGTGGGAAGCCTTCGTGGCTCCACGACAAGCGGCGGGTCAAAGTAGCATTGAGGGATGAGGGCTGTCAATATAACGGTGTGGATGAGGACGACGCTAGCAGGATGCTGAAAAAATCCGCCGGCGGGGTTCTCGCTTCACTCAGAGGCTCAACATACCGCAGAGTACGCCTCGCCTCTTCGCTCGCTTCGGCCTTGCTGGACGGCCATTTTGAGCATCTTGAGGCTTTTGTGACACCATAGCCGTTCCTTGAGATTCCATTGGTGTTATAGGTGTAAACTGAGTTTCCCCATACACTACTAGAGCGATTGGATGATGCCGCCGCCGAGCACGCGATCGTTTCGATAGAGCACCGCTGATTGCCCTGGACTCAACGCGCGCTGTGGCTCGTGAAAGAGAATGCGAAGGGTGCCATCTGAAAGGGGTTGGACTGTCGCAGACGTGGAAGGCGTGGCATACCGAACTTTGACCTCGACTTCCGATGATCCGTTAAGAAGAGAGCCGTCAAAGAGATTCAGATCTGCGACATCGCACTGGCTGCGACGCAGGGATTCTTCTGCTCCAAGAACGACCGTATTGGTCGCCGGTTCTACTTGCTGAACATAGAGCCTGCGGCCGGTCGCAATACCGAGCCCTCGTCGTTGGCCTGGTGTATAAAAGGCAATGCCTTCGTGTTCTCCTAAATAGCGGCCTTCATCATCCACGAATGCCCCCGGCTTCTTGGCATCAGGTGCTTTCTGCTCGATAAAGGTTCGATAATCGCCGTGGCTCACGAAGCAGATTTCCTGGCTTTCCTTCAATTCGTCCATAGGAAGGCCCAACGCCTCTGCCTCTATCCATACCTCCTTCTTCTGCATGCCTCCGACAGGAAAGAGAATACGAGAGAGCCATGACTGACGAAGACGGTAAAGGAAATAGCTCTGATCTTTCTTGGGATCGGCGGCTCGCTGAAGAGTAGGAGTCCCTTCGGATTCGTCGATTCGAACATAGTGGCCGGTGGCCACAAAATTAATCCCGCGTGTGTCCGCGAGTTCCACGAGCCTCCGCAGTTTGACACGCTCATTGCACCGAACACAGGGATTGGGTGTGGTGCCTTCGAGATAGCCGGCAACAAAATCATCGATAACTCCGGCACGAAAGGTTTCTCTGGTGTCGACCACTTCATGCGGGATTTTCAATGTCTGCGCGACATACCGGGCAATGCCGACCTTACAGCACCCACGCTCTTCCCAGCGCTTAGAGACCGCGACTGTGTCGTCTTCATGCTCCCAGACCTGAAGCGTGACACCATGCACGTCGTAGCCCTGGCGAACCAGAAGCGCTGCGGCGACAGAGCTATCCACGCCACCACTCATGCCAAGGAGAACTGTAGGGCGAGCCATATGGCTGCTATTGTACTGGGGAGACGGGAAAAGGGCTAGAGGTAGCCTCTTCCAATATGAAATGAGTCTGAAGCCGGGTCGTATTTCCAACGAGAAAT
>JBDTPK010000763.1:0-1931 GCA_039932735.1 Nitrospirota bacterium | reverse complement strand
CACCGTGGATTCACGGCGCTCCGTTCAGGCTCATGTGTCATTGGACAAGACTGCGTCTGGTGGATTTGCGCAAGTTCAGCTATACTGCGCGGCGCGTTGCTGTGCCTAGAGAGCCACTCCAGTATTGCTCTCGCACCGAGGCGAAGGAGGCGCGATCAGATGTGAGACCATAGGCCCTGAAAAATAGGAAGTGTATTCACTGGAATGCATGGAGGATCTTTCTGGCCGAGCACGATACGGAGGGTTGCGGATCGTTTGCCGTAGTAGATCAGTCAACGTTGAACAAGCACCTAGTATAGAAAGGACGGACATGGAACGACGGGCTGCTTCCCATACCGAAGAAGAAGAGATGAACCATCGCCGCCGGTTGCTGAATGCCGCGAAGAGAGGCGATCAGAAGGCCATTGGCAAGCTCTTAGAGCTCTATCAAGTGCGGATCTATAGTGGCGATATGGTGACGAAGTTGAATAAAACATCCGCGACGCACAAACTCCAGGCTCAGCTGGCTGAAGGGAAACCTGTGAAAGGTGGATCGGGGAATCACAGCAAGAAGCCTGCTTCAGCGAAACGCGTGCCCGCGAAGACCGCTACGCATCCTGCCGTTTCGAAGCCAAAGCCGAAGCCAAAACCTTTGGCGGTAAAAGCTGCTCCAAAGAAACACAAGAAGTAGCCAGGCTGCGATTATTGCACGGCCACTCGTAGCCCCCCTCCCCCAAGTTTTGCGGCAATCTCTTCCGCTTCTGCTAGCGTGCCTGCGAACACAATGGCTTCTCCATCGTGGTCGATCTTCCACGCGAGCTCAAACGCCTTCGTGGAGTTCATGCCCGGAATGTATTGGCAAAAGAGTGCAATGACTTGCTCATAGGTATGACACTCGCAGTTGAACACGATGACACGCGCATCGAGCCCAGCATCAATGTCGATACTGGTGGTCTCTGTTGGGATGGGAGGTGCGAAGGGGGTATTCGTGCCGGCCATGGGGATGAATTCTAGCAGACTTGGATCTAATTTTTAACCCGCATTATTCATGACGGTTCATCGCACACCACCTACTTCAAGACGCATTCCTGACGCGTATCGTGTTATTAGCGCGAGACCTGCCTGGAAACGAGTCGGGTTGTATTTCGGGCCCAATTGCTTAACGATGCGTCGTCTGCACGTGCCACGAATACGTGATGGAGTCAGATAGGTGCATGTGTAATGCAGTTAGTAAGATGTCCGGATAAGCAGGTGGTTGACTGTGAGCCAATTTTCTCTAGCGCACGATTGCGCATAGAGTGAGAAATGAGCGGGGGAGTCTGTGACTGGCTGGAGCTGGTGTGCCAGGGAGAGAGTCTGTGTATAGACGAGTGAGGCGGATGTTTTCACGAGGGCGAGCCCATATTCATAGTGGTACCCCTCTTCAAGGGTGAGCGCCCTCTTCGAGAGCGTTCTCACTTGACCAAGATCATAGGCCCGCTGTCTGAAAGAGTCGTCCATGAGACGCAGGAGTGCGGCAGGGCCTGGCACAAGACTGTCACCAATACGAAGACTGTGTGACGGCTCGAATAGGCCACGTTGGAGACGACGGTTCCGGCGAAGCGCCGTGTGAAAACACGCGCGCCAAAGAGGATCGTGGAGGTCATGATCGATGGCGGTTGCCACCGTAGGTGGAATCGGGCCACTGACGTCATACCCTTGCACAAGGCGCCTAGACTGGATGAGGTTCGGGAAGCTTATGCCCATTCGATCTTGGAACGCTGTTATCCCGGACATGGGGGTCAATTGCAGCGCCATGAAATCTCGAAAATGGACCGTGGCAAAGCGAGTCAGGAGCCGTGCCAAGGTTGCCGCGTGGCAGAGATGAAACGGATAGAACAGGGCGTGGGGTGCTCGAGGTCGATTCATCGACAAAGTTTCACGGTCATGCTAGGGTTTGCGCGTGCGATATC
>JBDTPK010000762.1:0-1934 GCA_039932735.1 Nitrospirota bacterium | reverse complement strand
GGCTGAAGGTCTATCCCGATATCACGGGAGCCCGCACCATGCTCGATGGATTTAGCGCACATTTGCTCGACCAAGGGATCGGTACGGTCAGCGAAATCTTTGACGGTGATCCACCCTACCTTCCGAGAGGATGCATCGCCCAAGCCTGGAGCGTCGCAGAGATACTCCGAATTTGTCGAGTCACGCGTGCTTAAACGAGTATGCAGCGCATCCTGCTGTAGGTAAAATGCGCGCTCGCCCTGGGGGGGCTCACGATCAAACACGGAAGGAATGTTATGTATCGGGGTGCGGAATCCTTGTCACCTCACCTAGAAGAAGCATGGTGCAGATAATTGGTACATTCGAATGGACTCCAATATGTCCCCTAGGGGATGTGCGAGCTACCCCTGGTTTTGTCGCACGGTGGGCTGAGTAACGCTTGTTCGATAGTAATGATCTATGCCGACGAGTTCAACCGGGTCTATTTTTTTGGTGAACAATGCAAAAACGCAAACCAGTCCAAAAGATCCATCCCGCCCAAAAACAGAACAGGCCTGGGCTCGAAAAAAGCATGTCTCCTTCGCCGGTATTTGATACCGATGCGAAACCGGGAAATGCCTTGGCTGGGAAAGTTGCGCTGATCACAGGGGGTGATAGTGGGATAGGGCGCGCCATCGCCGTAGGATTTGCGAAACAAGGTGCAGATGTAGCCATCTGCTTTTTGAAAGCTGAACAGAACGACGCGGAAACGACACGATCCTATATTTCTACCCACTATGGCAAAGAATGCCTGCTGTTGCCCGGAGATCTGGGTCACGAAAGTCAGTGCATCAAGGTGGTGAACAAGACAGTGAAACACTTCAATCAACTCGATATTGTGATCAACAATGCCGGGTTGCATTATCCCCAGGATGGGATCGAGAAGATCAGCAGTCAGCAATTACACAGTACATTTGAGCTCAATGTATTTGCTATGTTTTATATCGTGAAAGCGGCGTTGAAACATTTAAAACGAGGATCCACGATTATCAACACCACCAGTGTGACGGCGTACAGGGGAAGCGCGCATTTAATCGACTATGCCGCCTCCAAGGGGGCGATCGTTTCGTTCACCCGATCTCTTGCCGCTTCTTTGGTCGACAAGGAAATACGCGTCAATGCAGTAGCGCCGGGTCCCGTGTGGACTCCACTCATCGTATCCAGTTTGAAAAAAAGGGAAGTTGAAACGTTTGGGAGCGACTCACCGATGGCACGAGCAGGCGAACCGGTAGAGATCGCCGCCTGCTTTCTCTTTCTCGCCAGTGAGGCCTCTTCCTTCATCACCGGCCAAGTGCTACATCCCAACGGAGGCGAAATAATTAACGGTTAAGAGGGAGCTAAATTAGCCCTTCTCTTCTACTCATCAACGGATTCGTGCTAGCAGAGAGGAGTCCCTTCTGCTCACCATGCGACGAGAGGTATGATACGGCCCAGCATGGTTCCCTGCGGTCAGTCAGGCTAGGTGGTCGATCGAACGGGAGGTGATCCGTGCTCGTACACATCGTCGCTGACTATGGAGCGGGTGACCTCGCTGTTGCCGAAGTAGTGCCGCGCATTAACCTTCACCTGCCGGATACTCGTCGCTGGTCCCGCCATTTTGTACCGTAGTACCTGGCCTCTGTATCGCTCAACTGGGTCTTCATTCCGCACCACTCAGCATCTTGATCTATCACAATCTGGCCCGTCGGGAGGATGACGAGGCGGCCCCACCCCGGACGCGGTGGAACCCTTGGCCTATGCACGTCTTCCGACAGGAGTCCGGGTGATCGGCAATTCTGGCTATGAGTCGATGAGGTCGGCGCTACTGCAAGGAGTAGACCAAAACAAAATTGAACAATATATTGATTAGCAATGTTGAAATATTTTAGTAAATAGAACTGTGTCTCACTGTCGAGCCACTTTTACCTGTTGGAACT
>JBDTPK010000761.1:0-1937 GCA_039932735.1 Nitrospirota bacterium | reverse complement strand
CGTCACTGGTCCCGCCTTGCCGAAGACAAACCCGCGCATGGTATTAATGCCTCCGACGAAGTAGAGCTCGGTAAGAGGAACCGGTCGATTTTGGCCATCGGTATTGAGGCCCTGCACCACGCCGTAGCGCGCACGGACCGAGAGCCGTGTATCGTAAGGGAGCGGGGTATACTTGTTGACATCGAGAGTGTATTTCACGAAGTCGTTGGTCCCGCCCAGGTACTGCGTGCCGAGACCGACTGCGACGGAACTTCGCCAACCGGTGCGGGGATCCATGTGGTAGTCTCTCGTGTCGCGAGTCAGCGAAGTCCGAAACCCCGTGGTTGTTTGAGTCCCGATTTGGTTAATGATGATCGGCGGCGCAGTGGACGACGGACTTTCGTAGGTGATTTCCTCCACGACCGGAGCGATAGTCCCCGATACATACTCGGAAAACCATCGGCCGAAAGTCACGCTGCCCCCGGTCTTTTTCTCATAGTAGGTGAAGTAGTTCGTCGCGCTCCTGAAGATGTCCAGCTGCATCGACGTCAAGGAGTCATTCAGATAGGGGTTGCGAAACGTGATCAATCCTATCTGCCGCTGCTGACCCAATTGACCACGAATTCGCCCCATCCACCCGTTCCCGCCCATATTACCTTCCGTGATGTCGGCGATCGCGACCAACTGATCCAACGTACTGAATCCACCGCCGATACTGAACTGACCGGTTGGCTTTTCCTTTACCTGGACATTCAGATCGACCTTGTCCGGACCTACTTGCGCGGGGAGGATTTCCACGGTCTCGAAAAAGTTCAAGTTATTCAAACGCTGAAAGCTCCGCTTCAACGCGGGGGTATCGATGACATCCTGCTCATCGACACGGATTTCACGACGAATCACATTGTCCTTGGTCTTCTCGTTCCCCCTAATGTTGATCTGACGGATCCGCATCATCTCTCCTTCCTTGATGGTCAGAATGACGCTTGCGGTCCGCTCCGCCGTGTTCGGAACCACATTGGGCGACACATCGGCAAACGAGTAACCCCTGCTCCCATACAGATCGTTCAACCGTGTGACCTCGTCACGGAGTTTCTGGCGCTGAAAGATTTCCCCCTCCTTCATCTTGAGCCCCTGACGAAGTTCAGGATCTTCAAACACCGTATTCCCGCGGAACCCAATTTCGCCGATGGTGAACGGCTCCCCTTCCGACACCGCGTACGTCACCACGAACCATTTCTTCTCGTCGATGAGCTCCACAGCCGGCAATCCGACTTGGGTGTTTAAATAGCCTTTGTTGAGCAAGACCTCTTTGATCCGCTCGACGTCGGAGACCATTTCTTCCCGCTTCAAGACACCGGCATCAGAAAGCAGCGAGGGCAACTTCAGCTGGGTGATCAGACCGTACCAGGGAATCCATTCCCGGGTCGCCATCACCTTGAACATCTCGTCTTTCGTCGCCGCGCGCAGGCCATCGAAATTGACCGTTTTGACACGCGCCTTGTCCCCTTCTTTCACCAAAAATGTCAGACGCTTCCGATCCTCATCCAAGGTCTGCACGACCGGAATCACAATGCAATTGAAGTAGCCGTCCCCCTGGTAGGCCAGACGAATCTTCTCCGCACTCTCTTTCGCCTGTAACTGATCGAGAAAGGCTTGGCTCTTGATCGTGATCTTCTCTTTGAGCTTGTCGTCGCTGAGCGCGGTGTTCCCGTCGAATACGATTTCGGTAATAAACGGTTTCTCGCGGACCAGAAAGGCCAGGGCTACCCCACCCGCTCTCAATTCCGTCTCCACCTGCACCTCTTCAAAGAATCCGGTTTCGTAGAGAATCTTGATCTGTCCACGAACATTTTCAGGGGTATGGGGATCGCCGGGCTTCAATGTCAATCGACCGACAATCGCTGGCAACTCGATCCGCTTGTTCCCTCGAATCTCAATCGCCGTCACTGTGACTCCTG
>JBDTPK010000760.1:0-1938 GCA_039932735.1 Nitrospirota bacterium | reverse complement strand
GGTCTCGGAGATTTGTGTGCGAATGTGAAGGGGGTTGCGAGAGTCGAGGTGACCATCGGAACCGGAAGAGACACGCGGCCAACGAATTGCTAGCAGGCTGTTGATAAAGTCCGCCAGCATCGTTCTCGCGGCGCTTAGAGGCTCAACGTACCGAAGCGTACGCCTCGCCCCTGCGCTTGCTGCGGCCTTGCTGGACAGCCTTTCTGAACAGCCTGCGAGGATGATCCGTGCAAGTTCATCATGGAATCGCTGAGCCGCATCGCAAGACCAGCGCACGGAGCCGAGAGGACCCGATGCGTACTTATGCAGTCCTGTGAGGCTACGAGGGGCGAGCCTGCCGGACGAAGGCTCGTCGTAGCAGCGGATCGGCGATTGCAGCAGAAGTGTTCATGAATAATGCGGGTTAGAGCCGATATAAAATCACAGAGGAATTTGCGGGTCAGTTTCCCGTAATATGCCGGTCAGTATGCTCAATAGTTAAGCCCTACTCACTGAAATGCACTTAACCACACCGCACAAGATCACGGATTTAGTACGTAGATTTCTGGCTTCGCTCCAGTCGGCAGGCACGCCGGTGCTGTTACCGTTCGTAGCTGCATCGCCTGACTACCGCATGGGGTACTGTCTCTCGAACTGCGAGGCGGAGTGCCGAAGGACAAACGCCGATATTGTTTTTGGTTGGGCTGTATGGGAGTTGCGTGCGCAGTCGTTTATAGAGGCAGAGTTCCACTCAGTCGTGCGTCGTGGGGTGGAGTTTCAAGACATTACTCCTCGCAGAGATGGAGAGAAGCTCGTGTTGTTCGCACCCGATCTAGCTCGTGTAGCCATTCGTCGCGATGATCACACATGGGATACTTGGACGAATCACAAAAAGCAGGGAGCATTCCTTGAACCCACCAGGCAAATCCTTATTCAAGACCCCAATTCGAATGTGTGGGGGGGCACTCTGGGTTTCCTGCTACGTGATTCGGCCAACTGTCAGCGGGAACTCAACGTGTCCCAATTGTCTCAATTTTACATCGACGTGAGGATGATGATCTATCCGCGCGTGTTGAATCGGAGTGGAAAAGGCGTACGGAGTCCGGCAGATGCACTGGGCTAAGGGTTGAGCCTCACGCAGCTATCATGGAGCCACGCCGGTCTGTATAGCATGCCGATGCTGCGTTGTGGATTTCGTAGAAATTTTTGAACCGATACGAAGATCGGAGAGGAATTTGCGGGCCAATTTCGCGTAGTATGGTGGTCAGTATACTCAATAATTAGAGCGCGATGGCCATGGCCCTCTTCGGAAGCACAGGGAAGCAAATGCCGCCACACCACGAACGGTCTGCCAGAGCAATGGAACGATTTGCATCCTGGGGCTTTTCATTGGACGTCCTGCAACGACTTGGTGGTTTCTCTGTCGCATGGGGCTTATTCGAAACCCAGCTCGAGCGCGCGTTATGGGTGTTGACTAACGAGAAAGTGAAGGGAGTTCGCCCCTCCACGGACAAGATTCCAATTAGCTGTCAGATTCAGCTGCTTGTGAAACATTCAAACCTGCTTTCCCCCCTCGCGCAGGGAGTCGTCACTACGGCTGGCGGTGCTGCAACCGATCTTATGGAATATCGACATGCGATCATGCACGGAGCCCTTATTCCTGCGGCGGTAGGTGGCCCATCTTTCATGCGAAATCCACGCTGGCACGGCGAGCAACGAGCGAGACCAACACACGATGCACACGTCAGTGAGAACCTTCTGGATCTCGCAATCGACACGACCTGGGTGCTCTGCCAAGTCGTATTTTCTGTCAAGTCCGCCGTTGTCGAGTCCGGGGCAATGAAGAGCCTTGAGAGCTTCGCTCAGGCGGTACAGCGGGCTGAGAGCCAGGCTAACGAACTCCGACATCTGTCGGAGCTAATGAACTGCGAAAAATATTAGCGGCGTTGTGCGGCAAAA
>JBDTPK010000759.1:0-1938 GCA_039932735.1 Nitrospirota bacterium | reverse complement strand
AATGCCCCCACTTTAATTCCTGGGTTAGTCGACTGGAACTTCTCACCCCCAATGCTTGATGCCAGGGGAAACAACGGGTGCATTCTGAATTTCAGGAGTAGAAAGGGGTCGGGAGTCTTTTTCTGAGGGACCGCGGCGATTTCGATTCATCTCGTCTATCTGGTCTTTCTGGCTGTTTGGTTTGAGGACGAGAGAGACTAGACAGACCCGAGAACTAGATAGACCACGAGGAGTCGGCAACAGAAAAGGCATGACTATTGATTTGTTGGGCATGGAACGGACTAGTGCTGGAGACGTTGAGGATGCGATCTCAGCTTGCGGGGGGAGGACTGGGGGAGTGAAGGATCTCGGAGATCCGTGTGTGAACGGACACCATGGACCAGATGGCCTCGTGGAGATGCGCTGATACGGTCACCTGCTACTTCGTCTTCGGTCTTGTCCGTCTGTGCCACACCACCAGCACTATGAGCCACGTCAGGGCGGAACTCATGAACACTACCGTGACCCTCTGCCCTTCCGTCAGACCCAATGCCCCATCAATCCAGTTCATAGCTGCCTATTCTAGCCGGAAACAAAAAGGTCAGACCCTGATGGCTCCCCAGAAAGCAGCCTGTAATTTTATAGATGGATGGTATATTGTCTAGATAAAACTGAGTGTGCCTCCACCAAAACACACAAACCCCTTCCACTAAGACTCGCAAAACGCACATAAGATAACCCGGTAGAGCTGTCGCAACGACCCACATGCCGTTTATCGGTCAGCACCAACCGAACAAACGAATCATCTTTGAGTAGTGCATCAACAGGGATGTCAGACTCATTGACGACACCTTCGCTCGCATAAGTCAATCGTCATGCTACCCCTGACCTTTGGGGATTCCGCTGCACTGGGCTTGGGGGCACCGCAACCAGGTGTCCAGTCGTGAGTCAGAATGAAGAGGGGATATGAGGCTAGAGAAACTGGACGCTTTTGACCGCAGCCGCCACCACAAACGTTCGAGTATTGTTGGTCTTGTCGTCGGCAGGAAAGAGAAAGAATCCAGGGCGTTGGGCATCATACCCCGTGGTCGTACCGACCAATACCTCTCCGTCTTTGAACGTCACTTCGATTTTCTTCCCGGAGAGGGCCTTCCCGGCCACAAACGTCTTCCGCTCCTCGTAGGAATTATCTCCTGAGAAATTTCTGACGAAAAAGATAGCTTTTACGTCACGAATCGATACTTGTTGCCCCGTACCAGACCCAACAGCTTCATTGGGCCTGACATGGAAATGAGGAGACGCAGGAGAAAAATCCTGCGAGTGTCCCTTCAGCGTCTTTCCATTCGCATACCGTACGACGATCTTGGCCGGACCAATCATGCTTCCTCCACTCCTTCACTCACTCTAATGATCATACCGGGTAGTATGGCCGCAGGATTACGTCCTTCAAAGAATTTTGTCTTTTCCTGACAGAAAGAATTGTGAGGGGGGAAAACGGGCTGGCGAATCAGGTTGAACACACCATGGGCAACCTTGCACTGTGGATGACTTCCACTTGGCGAGTGAGAACCATCAGAGGCCTCTGTCTTGCCCTCACTGCCGCGTCCCGGAATTGCAGGACATTCAGCGATGTAAGCACCATCTTCTTCGGTTGTGATGGTGACCGTAAACATCATAGCGTCTCCTCTTACGGCTCACTGCCCCCTCAAACATCAGATCCAGCACAACGTTCGCCACCCACCAGCACAGGTACAAACCTGGCGAGGGAGCTCTTTCCATCAGAGCAGCCAGTACCTCAATCCCTCACAGACAAGTCTTCTGATGGTCGCTGAAAAGGGGTCGGAAGTTTTATTCTGAGGGATCGCGGTAATTTCGGTTCATCTCCTCTATCTGGTCTTTCTGGTCTTTCTGGCTGTTTGGTTTGATGAACGCGAGAGACTAGACAGACCCAAGAACTAG
>JBDTPK010000758.1:0-1944 GCA_039932735.1 Nitrospirota bacterium | reverse complement strand
TTCTCCTGTTCACAACAGGATATAGGTGTTGCACTAAGAACTTGAACTCAAGCTGCCTTTCTGCCGAACGACCTGCCAGCCAAGGCGCTGAAAGATCTTGATCACGTCGGATGGAGGGAGAATGGGAACTGGCGGCATTACGCGATGACTTCCACTTGACGAGTGAGAACCGTCAGAGGCATGCCCATCTCGGCACGCACTTCAAGGCATTGCTTGATCGCGTCCTGCACGTTGGCTTGTGCTTCCGCTTCCGTCTTGCCTTGACTGACACATCCCGGAATGGCCGGGCATTCCGCGATATAGACTCCATCTTCATCGCGCGTGATAGTGATCGTAAACGTCATAGCATCTCCTCTTATTCTTCAAAACCTACCACCACAAGAACCAATGCAACGTCCGGCAGCCGTTGGCGCAGGCATAGGCCTGGCGAGGGAAATCTTTCCATCAGAGCAGCCAGCGCCACAATCCATCGCAGGCAAGTCTACTGAAAAACCCAATGTTTATCCACCATTCTGTCCGCTACCGCACACTAACCGGCTGCTAAAAAATTCCGCCAACTTCGTTCTTGGTTCATCGAAATCCTCAACGGGGATCCAGCCGCCTCACCACTTGGGGGTGAGCACAGACTTGGTGGTCCTTATTCGTCGCACCGTGCTCCCCAGAGAGTATGCCTCCAGTTTCGACTCGCCTGCGGCCTTGCCGGACGAATTCTTGAGCATCCTCGAATCAAGAAAAGACTCCCGACCGTTTTGTTTCTCTCCAAATTATGTTTCATTTTCAGGTATCACCTCAAAGCCATCCATCATCTCAGAAAGCAAACGCTCTTCTTCTTCCTCCATCTCCTTCGTAACTGCGGCATGAACTACTTTGAGGCCTAAGGAAAGCTTGTCAGTGAGAATAACTTTTCGCTTCTTACTCACGCGCTCCGAGAATTCCTGTTTGAGCCAGTCGTTCAAGTACGACTTCCCGTCATAGATGGCTCCGTAATCTGTGTCTCGTGTGACTATGACGACATGTTTTCCGCTTCTAATTGAGCACTCAACAATCCATTCCCAATTTACGGCATCTCCGACAGAGGTGTCGCCCAGCTTCCTTGGCGGATAACCAAGTACGAAGCGCTTCCTCGCTAAATTACGGATCGCAAATCTCTGCTTTTTCTCTCGTGAAAGATTGAATAGGGATTCATGTTTAAATACTCGCTGCAGGCACTGGTACACAGGGTCATGATGAATCGGGTCGCTCAGGATATTCTGAATCTTTTCATTAACTCTGGCCTTTTGTTTAGTGATTTCCATCTTTTTCTTTTCAATCATTTTCATTGCCTGCAGATCAGTAACAAGAGCCGGTCCGGTAAGCTTGCCCCAATCTGGGGTTCCAAAGTTTGTTAATGATTCGACAATGACTCGTTGTCGGTTCTTTTTGTACTCCATCTCGACCTGTGAACCGATAATTAAACGATCTTGACAGGCTTCAAGTTGCTCTAAGTACTTAATGCTGATGTCTGTCTTACGAATTCGATAGAAGTCCAGCAGAACGTTGGTGTCCACGAAAAGGAGTGTGTCTAATACGTCTTCAGCCACGATCTATGCGCCTCAATGAAACATAATAATGTTTCGACCGATCCACATTAAAGCCGGTCCACCAATCTTTACCCGTAAGTAAAACGAAGGTGTCTGACACCTTACTCCTATCCGCGTCGATTGGAAAAGCAAGACTCAACCTACTAACCTTCGTCGTCTAGGGCTTCAATGCATCTGTCTTTTTATTGAAATAGTTCCTGCCACTATTTTCCCGTCCATCCCTAAATCTCAAGACAGTTGCTGTCACCATTTTCCGTTCCCCAAAAAGAAAAGAACGGAAAAACTCCTGGCATCTTTCCCCGCTCCTCACTGAAATGTTTGTGGACTCTGGTCAACGGGACAACCAGTAGGCACCCGGCAACAG
>JBDTPK010000757.1:0-1961 GCA_039932735.1 Nitrospirota bacterium | reverse complement strand
AGGCGCGAGAAGATTCCTTCCACAATCACCTGGTCGCCTTCCCGAACTTTGACCTGACCGAGAGTGACAATTTTCAGCGTGCCGGCCTGATCCTTCAAGAGAAACCCATAGGCTGGTTGGCCTTGCCGATTCGTCGCGAGTTGGACGTTGGTGACTTGGCCGGTCACCACCACTTCTTGGTGGTCGTACTGCTCGGGATGGGTGAGGAGCTCGGTGATTTCAAGAAGACTGGATGCATGAACAAGTAACGGTACAGTGAGAAAGGCGAGTAGGGAGAGCAGAAGAAAGAGGAGGCGTCCTGTTCGATGACGCAGAAGCACTCCCTGAATGTTGGACCGTCTAGCCATGGTGTGAAGGTATTATACCGTACCGAGAGCAAAGTGCAATCGCTACCACTTATCGGAGGGCCTTCCGCTCGCATCTTCTCCCCTCATACTGTTGAGGATCTGAGTCTGCATTTCGCTTAATTCCTTGACGGGAGGTTCGGCAGGGGCGTCAAGCGCGCCGACTACAATCTTGGGTGTGGCCGCGGTTCGTTTGAGCAAGTCTTCGTCCACGGCTTCGGGAGAGTGCTCCATGTCGTTGAGGATGGTGATGAGCCGCTGCAGACCAAACAAGTTCCTGGTGATTTCCGAGTGCATAGCATTGGAGCTGGCCCCGAAGACGAGCGAGGTCCAGAACTTAACTTCGATTTCCTCTGCCAGGGTCCCCCAGATCATGGCGGTCAGTTTGTCGATGAGCGCGGACTCTGTCTTTTCCAACCCGTCGTAGGTCGAGTGTGAACGTTCGATGGGCTGCTTCGCGAGGACCGAAAATGTTTCCTTCCACAAATCCAATGGCGAGATCGCCGTGGCTGCTGCGCCGGCCTGTAACGTGGCCTGGAGGGCCTGGAGGTACTGTGTGAGGTATTTCACTTTGCGGGCGGCGAGACTGCTGGCGGGAAGGCCCCATACATGCGCGATTTCGTGATCTTGTAGCGGCGCAGAGATCGCGCTCTGCCGCTCGCGTTCTGCCAGATTGAGTCTGGTGCGATACTTTTCAGCCATGCGGAGTTGAGTTTGGAATTCGATGCTGAGCCGTTGCTGCTGGTAATCTTCAGCCGTGATTTCATCAGCGTCCCAACGTTGTTCGAGTAGGCGGATTGCCGGTTTTGGTAGTACCGTTCTCGCAGATGCATGTAAGGCGTCAAGCCTGTCGGCGGAGACGGAGAAACGCTCGGCCAGGAGGGTGCGGGCACGGTCGGCGAAGGCCTCGCGGAGTCGCGCGAGACTCCGAAGACTTTCGCATTGCAGCCACGTTCGTTCCCGCTTGAGTCGCACCTGCCGGCGGTATTGGTCTCGCCGATCCGTGACCACCTTAATCGATTCCTTGGTCATGGTGGTGTTGGTGGGCTTGGTCCCGGCAACGCAGCGGGGATCCGGTCGATCCGCCACGATATACAGAATTTCTTCGTCCATCACGTCGAAGTACTGGAGCAGGATCAGTCGAAGCATAATCCGCCCTTGCATCGGCATGGCATCGATGACGGAACGGATCAACTCAACCGTCAGGGGCGATGTGAATGGGGCGATTGTGGTCATTGGGCTATGAGCTTCTATGCATTGCCGGAATGATGCGCTTCCAGATAAAGGGCCACATATTCTCGAATCTCTTGAATGGTTCCACTGACGAACATGTCTCGTGGGATTTCCACGCGCGTGAGAGTCGCTGGATCGACCCCACGTTCAATTGCGTAGTCTTCGTCGATGTATAGGCTTACCGACCCATCTGGAAAGCGTACCGCGTAGAGTGCGTTATTGTCAGCCATTGGCCTGTGGAGGCACCGATTTCTTGAATGTCTGCCTCTCAGTTCATACAGGTATCATATAGGAGATTTCGCTGTCAAAGCGGAGCATCTACTCTGGATCGCTAGGTCAGCGTGTACACAACACAACGGTGCGGTCACAGGGAGTCGGTAGGAA
>JBDTPK010000756.1:0-1961 GCA_039932735.1 Nitrospirota bacterium | reverse complement strand
GGCGCGCGGCTAGGAGCTGAAGAAAAGAGGCGTGTTTCCGACCGGAAGTCTTCGCCACTTGTCTTTAGCCAGAGGGTTCGCAATTACAGCAGAAACGTTCTTGAATCATTCGAGGTACGCCTATTTGTTCTGAAAGAGACCTCATAGATATATTAGGAGGGAGCACAAGATGAACCTCAGATTCCTGCTCGCGTCGCTGGCGCTGGGGTTGATCACTGCCGGAGGCTGTGCAACCGGACCAAATGTGGTCACAGAATTCGATCCGTCCGTCGAGTTCTCTGCGTTTCACACCTATGCCTTTTCGGGGATCATGGACAGAGGGCGTGAGATCGACGTGTCGGATAATTCGCCCTTGAGGATGCGGATCAAGGAGATGGTCGACGAGCAGCTCGCTGCCAAGGGGGTTCGACGAGTCGGCTTCGAAGACCGTCCCGACCTGCTGGTACACATTTTCTTCGGTGTCAAGAACCAGCAACGTGTCGAGAGTACCGGCACGACGCCGGGCCTCTATGGTCGTGGGTACGGGTGGGGGCCAGGCTATTATGGTCGTCCCGTGGAAACCTATGAGTATCAAGACGGCACGTGGACGCCCGGCAAGAATAATCGCGTGACTACCTATGAGGAGCATGAAGGCACCTTGATCGTGGATCTGGCTGAGTCGTCGAAAAAGACGTTGGTGTGGCGGGCCGTGATCAGGGCAGTATTGGGGGACAATTTGGAGAAGAATTTTGAAACGGCCAACAAGGGAATCGCCCAGGCATTCAAAGACTATCGCTCGGCCAAATGAAGTGATCGGATCGTCAGCCCGCATTATTCATGACGGTTCGTCACAACATGGCGCCTCTTGCCTCTAGCCAGAAAGGTCTCGATTCCGACAACCTCGTTCTTGAATAGTGCCGAGTACGCTTGTTGTTCTGCGCGGGACCTCAGAGATGCGTAGGAGGGAAACACAAACAAGATGAACGCCAGATTCCTGATCGTATGGCTGGCGATGGGGCTGCTCGCTGTCGGAGGCTGCGCGAAGCCGTATGAGATTACGGTGCACACAGATTTCGAACCGTCCGCCGAGTTCTCTATGTTTCACACGTTCGCCTTTTCGGGGATGATAGACAGAGGGAGAGAGATCGGGGTGTCTGACAAGGCGCCCTTGAGGATGCGGATCAAAAAGATGGTCGACGAGCAGCTCGCAGCCAAGGGGCTCCGGCAAGTCGGATTGGAAGACCGTCCCGACCTGCTGGTACACCTGTTATTCGGCATGAATGATACCAAGAAGTATCAGGAAGCCACCCTGGTCGTGAATCTGGCTGACTCCTCGAAAAAGAAGTCGGTGTGGCGAGCCGTGATCAGGGAAAGTGTGGGGGACGACTTGGAGAAGAATTTTCACATGGTCAACAAGGGAGTCGCCAAGGCATTCAAAGACTATCCTCCGGCCAAATGAAGTGATCGGGTGGTCTATTTGGTCTGTCTCGTGTGTTCGATTGAATCAGGTTTACCAGGCAGATCAGGACAACCAGATAGCCCAGACCAGCCTGTCCAGCCGCACGATCCTTCTATATGTATGAGCCTGCGAGCGGTGTCCAGCGAGAAGTGATGCCTGGTAGCATGTTGTGAAATCGCAAGATTCAAAGAACTGAACTTACCTATAAAGAATCGGGTCGCTGTAGGTCTTCAGCTCAATAACCGCTTGAAAAGCAAGCCACGCTTTCCTAGAATCAAAAACTTTCAAACCGTACGAGTATGAGCGGCCGAGGGAGAAGTGACGTTCGTCCCACCACCAAAAATGGACCGGCGTATGTATATGTATAAGATGTTTGAAGCGACTCTGATATTTAGGAAAGTGCAGATGGGATCCCGAGATTATCTGGACAGGGGAACACTCTCAGCTCAGGGACGTGTCCGTGGAAGATCGGCAGCGGCTGGTCGCGATGTTGTGGTCGAAGCTCGATGAATCCCTCAGGCAG
>JBDTPK010000755.1:0-1967 GCA_039932735.1 Nitrospirota bacterium | reverse complement strand
GTAATCAACGCATCGAGGTTGCCCGTTCCCGTTCCCACAATCTCTATGCGAACCCGATTGAGCGGCAACAGGACCTTCATGGCCCGTGTTCCAAGAATGGCGTGAGCGATTTCCGGTGTCACCTCACCAAGCATCGCGCCTGGCAAGAGAAAATTGAGCGACATTATGATCACATCTACTGTCGGAACGGTTTCCATAATCGCACGAGGCCCGACACCTACCTGCGTCGCGCCGGCCTGTTTCATCGCCGCCGCCGCGGCGGTGTTAGTTGCCAACGCTACGATGTGATGCGCCTGGCCGAGTTCTGAGCGGAGTCCGGTGACCAACCGAGATCCAAGACCGCCCCCCCGCCCGTCGATGACACATACGCGCATGGCTTACAATAGACCCTTCCCAGTCGTCGTCATGGTGAGTTTGCCATGCTTCACGCCCTTGACCGACACCAACGCATCCGCCACCTTCTTGATCTCCGAACCCTTGCCCTTCACAACGAGCACTTCAAGGCAATGGTCGTGATCGAGGTGAACGTGCATGCCAGAGAGAATCTGTCCATGATGGTCATGTTGAATGTCGGTCAGCTTACCCGTCAGATCACGCACATGATGGTCATACACGAAGGTGATGGTCCCGACCGTCTCTTTATCGTCCTCCCACTCCTGCCCGACCAGATTGTCACGGATCAGATCCCGTAATGCCTCCGAGCGGTTGGTATACTTGTGCTTCTTGATGTGCAGATCGAACTCATTAAGCAGATGACAGTCCAACGACACGCCGAAACGGACAAGTCTCTTCATCGCAACGATCCTTAGTGTTATGAATATGTATTTAGTGCCACTCAATGTAGCAGTGCACCGCTAGGCTGTCAACCCGATTCTGGGTAGATTGGGGTCGTTCGGCGAAACGGAATATAAAGTACGCTAAGAATTGGCCACGACGTGGCGATACATTGTCGAACGAGCGATGCCGAACTGCTCGCCACAGGTGATCACTGACACGTCGTGCGTTTTCAGCCATGCTTTTATGGGCTGTAGATCTTTGGCAGTGAGTTCCTTTGGCTGGCCGCCGCCGAGACTGATGGTACAGGCTTCTTTTGGTCCCTCTCCCAGGTTTAGCGAATTCGTCTTTCGCTTACCGCACCACGAGCGTGACCTGACGGGTGGCACAGACCCGCTGGCCCGCGGCGAGCGCCGCCTCGAGGCGCGTGAAGGCCCGGGGCACGCGCGGGGCGCGGCGCGTCCTCAGGTAGAGCTGGTGCGGACGAGATTTCACCGTCACACTCAAAGGCCATTCTTTTTGTCTGTTCCGCCAGATGGTCATCTCTTGGAGCCCGGCGATCCGCACCAGCTGTCGGAGCACCGTTTCCTGCATGGACGAGACGGTCGTCTTGGAGCACCCGGCACCGGTTTTATTTTTCATCGCCTCACGTCAATTATCCCATGACTCTTCCTAACGAGTTCGTGGCTACACCCTGACCGCGCGGCGTGATGTAGCAGGGGTCATGCCGAGATAACGAAATATTCGATCAAATCAGCACGTCTCCGAGGTTTCTGGATGGCTGACCGATCGCCGTAGATTCTCTCCACAACCGACCGTATCCTCCCTGGTCCACGATGCAGGGAGGAGAGTATGCCTACGGTCGATCGGTCCGCGTATCCGCGGTGTACCCCGAAACTGTCTCCGCGTGAGCTCGTCGTGTGCTCCACGCCCTCGACCGAGGAGATGAAGTGGTCCCTCTCCCGCGGAGAGCAGCTGCGGCCATGCCTCGCTGGTCCTGCTGAAATGTTTCCAGCAGTCGCACTACTTCCCCAAATTGAGCGAGATCCCCGTGCGGTCAGCCGCCATATCGCGGAGGTGATAGGCCGTGGGCGCGACGAGACCCTTCGCCCTGAGTGTGGCGACCCGCTATCGTCAGGAAGCCGCGATCCGGCGCCATCTTGGCATCGCCCCCTTTTACGGGAAGGAAGGTC
>JBDTPK010000754.1:0-1968 GCA_039932735.1 Nitrospirota bacterium | reverse complement strand
ATTGCAGCAAAAAGGTTCTTGAATACTGTAGACTCATAGATGCTCGACTGTTCAGGCGGAGAATCCTGCGGATGTCGGAACATCAGGTTGAACCCCATGTGTTTGTCATCATCGGTGCAACAGGTGATCTGACTCGTCGGAAACTCCTACCTGCGCTGTATCATTTGCGGGATCAGGGAATCCTGGACACTCGCAACACGCTGATTGTCGGCGCTGCCTTGCCCGAGATGGGTGAAGAGGGGTTTCGGCTCTGGGCCTTCGAAAGTCTACAGCAAGCCGGCTGGCGCAATGAAGCGGAGTTGCGCGTCTGGTGCGAAGAATGTCTTCACTATCAAACCCTGCATGAAGGGAGCGCTCAAGATTATCAGGCGTTGGCCGCATACATCCGAGAGTTGGAGCGTACGCACAACATGCCGGAGAACCGGATCTTCTATTTGGCACTGCCACCGGACATCGTGCCGATCGCGATGGAACGGTTGGACCAGGCCGGCTTGCGCAAAAGCCAGGGATGGGTCCGCGTCGTGTTCGAAAAACCATTTGGCCGTGACTTTCATTCAGCCCGGCATCTGAACACGACCCTGCATCGTTATATCGAGGAATCCCAAATTTACCGCATCGATCACTATCTTGGCAAAGAGACGGTCCAGAATCTCCTGGCGTTCCGATTCGCGAACCCGATTTTTGAATCGCTCTGGAAACGCGACACCATCGAGAACGTTCAGATTACCGTTGCCGAAGATATCGGCGTCGAGCATCGCGGCGCCTACTACCAGCAGGCCGGAGCGTTCCGCGATATGGTCCAGAACCATCTGACCCAACTCATGACCGTCGTGGCGATGGAAGTGCCGGTGTCCTTCAACGCCGCTGCGATCCAGGACGAAAAGCAAAAAGTACTCCATTCCATTGCGCCGATCACTCCTCAGGATGTTGTTTTTGGCCAGTACACGTCCTGGCAGGTCGCCGGCCAAACGATTCCAGGCTACCGTGAGGAACAGGGGGTCCCGAAGGATTCGACGACGGAGACGTATGTCGCGCTGAAAACAGAGATTCACAATTGGCGATGGAAGGGCGTGCCCTTTTATCTCAGGACGGGAAAACGTCTCCCTCGTAAAATGACCCAGATCGCGGTGACCTTTCGTGAGGCGCCCACTCAAGTATTTCGGTCCCTTGATCCCGGCAGTATTCCATCCAATATGTTGCTGATCACGCTCCAGCCCAGCGAAGGGTTCTCGCTCTGTTTTTCCGTGAAGAGTCCGGGGAGGCCGTTCCGACTGAGCGACCATGCGTTGCAGTTCGATTATGAACAAGCCTTTGGCCAGCTCCCTGAAGCCTACGAGACGCTGCTGCGCGACGTCATGATCGGCGACCAGACGCTCTTTGTCAGCGCAGATTTCACCGAAACGGCGTGGCGCCTCTATGACCCGCTGTTGACCGGCGAAAATTCCGTTCACTTCTATAGCGCTGGAAGCTGGGGGCCGAGAGAGGCGGATGCGCTGCTGGAGAAAAATGGACACCGCTGGGCATTGGGCTGGTGAGAGGAGGGTGGCCTGTTGATCTCATCACGTCCCGGATGTGGGCGTAGATGCCTGCGCGCCAGCTTGTCCGCTTTGCTGACGTCGCGCCTTGACGGTGTGCAAGGCACCGTTGAAAAAATCTACGCCCAGCACCTTCTCGGCCAACACCCGCTTCAGACGACTCACCTCGTACCGGAGAGTCGATTCCCGCGAGGTTGCTGGGGCTTTCGCCGCGCTCCATCGCTCAAGCTGCTCGCACCACGTATACAACGGCCGTCAACCAATGGCGAGTTCCTTCGCGAGTGCCACGATGTTGTCGCATTGCGGCAGTTGGTCCACGGCCATCTGCCGAAAGGCCTTGGGAAACCTGCCCACACGTTTCTTCGCCACCTGCCACCCCCTCTGTGTGCCAAGTGTGCCAATTCGTCGTGTCTCAATCTAGGGGGTCAGTCCA
>JBDTPK010000753.1:0-1969 GCA_039932735.1 Nitrospirota bacterium | reverse complement strand
TTTGATGCCGTGCTGGAGATCGTCGGGGATGAGCGGTCGGATGCGGAAGTCGGGCCGACTTCCCAGGACCACGTGCTGCTCGAGGCGCTCTCCACCGTGCTGGTCCATGCAGCCGGTCAATGCCCCGCTTAAATTGGGGACAGATAGCCTAGTTAGGCGGATGTAGTAAACCTACTGATACTATTCAAAACGGATCGGAGCGAAAACAGGCGATACTCCCTCAACAGAGTCACGAGCGATGCAACCGGATGTCACTTGAGACATGCAGTATTGAAAAAGACTGGACTCTCTGCGAAATTGATGGTTTCCAATGTTCAATGCACTATCCGGAAATCATGTGGGGCAGAACACATTGCCAACGTTCACTACTTCTTCAGTATGCACTTTTCATAAAGACTAATGAGCTTGCCCGTGGAATCGTATCGAGTCTTGAGATGCTGGTAGCCTCGCGCATTGTATAACTCTCCAAATTCTTCTCTGGAATAGAACGAACTCGAATAGAGGGATTTTTGGCCATCGAGCTTCCGCACCTTGGCTTCTATAGCTTTATTGAAGTATCCCTCTTCGTGATCGGTCTTCATCACGTCCCAGAATCCAAAATTGATATATAGCTTGTGGGGCTTCATGGAGTACAACGAATACGAGACCGACGGATCATAGGCCATCACAGGACACACCCAGACTGGCTTGATCCCGATCTCCTTATGGAGGAACTGGGCGAATTCAGGCGCATGCTCGATTGGAATTTCGACATCCTGAATGACGGATTCTTGTCGGTCCTCAATCGCCTTGGCAACCCATTGTGCCATGGGTGAACGATGAAACCACTTCAATAACTTCCAATACACCGAGGAACGAAGACGCTTTTTTCCCCAAAGCCACCGGATCACGGGATACTGCAGGAAGAAATGCTTGGAGCACCAGAACCAATCGGTATCCCAACGCCAGAGATAGTCATGAGCTGTAAGATAGTCTGTCTTTTTTTGCCGGATCGATTGATAGTAGATCTGCCGATACGTGTAGTCGCTGAGCCCTTCGGCGCGGTCGGTGAATTCACCCGTGGTGATATACAGATCCTTGTCGGTGAAGATCGTCCCATCGACAAAATCCACAGAACGTTCTTTGCACAATAGTGCGATCGCGTGGAAATATTGTTCCCAGTCTGAATAACGGTGGTGTGTCAGTTTGACAAACGGTTTGGTGGGGACAAGCTTCACCTTCAGCTTCAGCACATATCCGAGTGTGCCATAGGAGTTCGGAAAGCCGAAAAACAGGTCGCTGTATTCATTTGTTTTCGTCGCCACAACGACTCTTCCATCGGAAAGGAGGATTTCGAGTTCCTGCACCGTTTCATGCACAAAGCCACACTTGAATGACGACGATTCGATACCGATGCCTGCGATGGCCCCCCCGATGGTGATGGACTTGAGCTGGGGCACGACGGTGGGCATGAGCTGGAAAGGAAGTGTTTCCCTGACGAGCTCTTCATAGGTTGTCAGGCCTTCGACTTCTGCAAACTGTTCGTGTTCATCCACCCGGATCACATGGTTAAAATTACGCAGATCTAGTCGGTGTACATGCTCCTGCACACGATGGCGGAATAGATTGGACGTGGATTTTTCAAGGGCGAGCGGATCGCCCATGTTCGTCGCGCGAATGGCTGTCGCCACACGCTCTCTTTTGTCGGCGTATTCTTGCTGTGAGATCATGCCGGTTACCGCACCGATTCATATCCGCCCGGTACACCCTGCTTGGACATCACAACTTGCCAGAGGTGAATCTTCCTGGCGCGGAACGACCCTGCGAGGGATAACAGATAGTAGCGCCACATTCGATGGAAGCGCTCGTCGAACTTTGCCTTAAATTCCCCCCAGTGTTTATCCACATTGTTCTGCCAGGCCACGAGCGTTTTATCATAGTCGGGTCCGAAATTATGCCAATCCTCCATCACAAGCAGTCCATCCATCGC
>JBDTPK010000752.1:0-1977 GCA_039932735.1 Nitrospirota bacterium | reverse complement strand
ACGTGCTACAAAAAACGGACAAATGATGCGCTATCTACAAAGAGATATCTTATATTGACAAGGCGTGCCGCTCGCGTTATTATTCGTGGAGTATCTCAGCTCGCATTCAAGGGTATCTCCACACACACACAAGACTTCTGGGGCGCATCTCGACACAAGCCACCATCTGCTCAGGGAATAGAGGCGAGTCAGCTCGGCATGAGTTCCGGCCTGCAACAATATCCGCAACATGAGACACGGGCGTACCCTGATAGCAATGCGCGAAAACAGGCCAGTCCCTCACGGGTCACCCTCTTTTAGCCTATAGACACGACACAATCATCAACGGATTACCAGTTACTCTACTATTTTCTGTCCGTGGACAATTTCCCATGGTTCACCATGTGCCAGTGCTGCTGATGACGACGCAGCCGGGGGCTTGAGAGGATACTCATGACACAAACGAAAGGGGAGGTTATGCATCTCGCGGAGCTGAAGCAGAAGTCTATTGCCGATCTCAATGAGGTGGCGCGTGATCTGAAGATCGATGGCGCACCGAATCTGCGGAAGCAGGAATTAATTTTTGCAATTCTGCAAGCGCAGACTGCGAATAACGGCGTGGTTTTCGGCGAAGGCGTGCTCGAAACGCTCCCCGACGGATTCGGATTCCTGCGTGCTCCCGACTCGAACTATCTCCCCGGCCCCGACGACATTTATATCTCCCCCTCTCAAATCCGGCGTTTCAATTTGCGCACCGGCGACACCGTGTCCGGGCAGATCAGGCCACCGAAAGAGAGCGAGCGGTATTTCGCGTTGCTCAAGGTCGAAAAGGTCAACTTTGAAGATCCTGAAGTCTCTCGCGACAAGATTCTCTTCGATAACTTGACGCCGCTCTATCCCGAAGAGCGTCTGAATCTTGAGTTCGACCGTGAAGAATATTGCACTCGCGTGATGGAGCTCACGACCCCGATCGGCAAAGGCCAGCGTGGGCTGATCGTCGCGGCTCCCCGAACCGGGAAAACGATGATGTTGCAAGCCATCGCCCGGGCTATTCTCAAGAACCATAAAGAAGTAACTTTGATTGTGCTGCTTATCGACGAGCGGCCGGAAGAAGTGACCGACTGGCAACGGCAGGTCAAGGCCGAAGTCATCAGCTCCACTTTCGATGAGCCGGCCCAGCGCCATGCCCAAGTGGCTGAAATGGTGCTCGAAAAGGCCAAGCGGCTGGTCGAACATAAGAAAGATGTCGTGGTACTGCTGGACAGCATCACCCGCCTGGCACGTGCCTACAATACCATTGCACCGCCAAGCGGCAAGGTGCTATCGGGTGGCTTGGATTCGAATGCGCTCCAGCGGCCGAAGCGGTTCTTTGGCGCGGCTCGCAACATCGAAAACGGCGGCAGTCTCACCATTATGGCGACCGCGCTTGTTGACACCGGTAGCCGGATGGACGATGTGATTTTTGAAGAATTTAAAGGGACCGGCAACATGGAAGTCCATCTCGATCGCCGTTTGGCCGACAAGCGGCTCTTCCCGGCCATCGATATCAGCCAGTCTGGAACGAGAAAAGAAGAATTGTTGGTGGACAAGGATCGTCTTAATAAGATGTGGATTTTACGCAAGGTGTTGAGTCCGCTTGGGACGATGGAAGCCATGGAGTTTCTGATGGACAAGTTGCATGGCACGAAGACCAATCAAGAGTTCTTGCAGTCGATGAATCGATAATATCTGGCTTGTATCCAGTCTCTGAGACAGGGTACATTGACGGGCCTTCGAATGGGCGAAGGCCGATGATCGTGATGTTCGGGGGAGTGTGAATTATGAAGAAAGGTATCCATCCCGTGTATCGGGAAGTGGCAGTGCATTGCGCTTGCGGCAATAAATATAAGACCAGATCGACGGGCGGCGATATCAATGTCGATATCTGTTCAAATTGCCATCCGTTTTTTACGGGGACGCAGAAGATCATTGATACCGAAGGGCGTGTTGAACGGTTCA
>JBDTPK010000751.1:0-1978 GCA_039932735.1 Nitrospirota bacterium | reverse complement strand
ATGCCAAGGGGAAGAGCTGTGTCTTCATGGCATCGATCGCCTCCGGCTTGAGCAGCGCATGGCCGGTTTTCGAGATCATAACCGGATCTACCACGAGATTCGTGACCTTTTGAGGCTTCAGGAGTTTGGCCACAACCTCAACGATAGCTGTCGACGACAGCATCCCGGTCTTGACCGCCGCGACATCGAAGTCATCGAACACGGCATCGATTTGCGCCGCGATGATCGAGATCGGCAACTCGAAGACGTCGGTGACCTCTTCCGTATTCTGCGCGGTGATGGCGGTGATCGCCGACATAGCAAACACACCGTTGGCCGACATGGCTTTAATATCCGCTTGAATGCCTGCGCCTCCACCGGAGTCCGAGCCAGCAATCGTCAAGACTTGTTTGATTGGTTTTTTGTTCATGTGAGTATCAAATAGAAGGTGGTGGTATCGCGTCGGTTGCCGCATGAGGGGCGCCAGCCGATTCGACTTTCAGGCCTTCGATAGAGAACATGGCATCCCGTCGTGGCGCCTTCTCGTGATAACGAAAGATAAATTGATTTCCGTTTGCGTCGGCCGGCGCCGAGAAGGTCAACAGGGCCTGGCCTTTTCCTCGTGGAGAGAGCTCGATACCGCGCATGCAGAGGCCCTCGCGGTTGTCCTCCGCTTCCAATTTCCACTGGGCGCCATGGTCATCTTCGAGCAGGGTGTCTTGCAATAGACACAGGACTTTCATGTCGCGCGATGACGTATTCTCAATCATGAGGTCGATCGTGACCTGTTTGTCCCGCCTATGCAGGGCTGTCACGACCAACTGATAGTGCTCATTACTGTGGGACCCAAGACCAGGCGGTGGCGACGGCTTAGCGGAGAGATCAACCTTCACGACAGGCGGCTTGTTTGCTTCCTTAATCAGTTCTGCCAGCGGGCCGGTTTTAGGAATCGTGCCGCGCGTGGCGCCCAGCGACTGCACGGTGCTTGGACTGAGCAGTTTCACCGTCACTCGAAAGCCATCCGGTGAATCGAGATAGGCTCCGGTGAGAAATGCATCGGCATGCACCGCCTTGGCGACTCGCTTGACCGAGTTTGCTTGGGCCGGCTCGAGCTGCGTGATATGGAATTTCTTCAACGTCGAGCTTACGATGGTGCGATCGATGACCTTGAGTTCCCCGGCGACCAAAATCTGTGTGCTCAATTCCTCCGCCAAAAACTGTCCTATCGGCGTAATTGCGCCTTTGGTATCCGTAAAATCCAACACCGCCAGCCGGTCCCTCTTCGCTTTTGCAGCATCGGCGATCACTCCCTCCGCCAGTTGCTTTAGGCTTTCCTCATAAGACGATGCCGCATGAGCTGGAAACGTCCAGAGAGTAGCGATGGCAAGTAGGGCCGTGAGCAGGAGACGATTCATGTCTTGGAAATTATCCTTTGAGATGGGAGCAAGTTCAACGCTAGCGCACATTATACTCAGCGGGCGTGGCCTGTCCAGCAGGAGCCTATTAACCTCGGCACCGCCCGAGTGCCAATATGTTGCTAATACAAAATTCCTGGAATGCTATCAGCACTCCCAGCCCACCAAGATTCAGCAGATTTGTCTATGAGTTCTGACCCTGTTCTGATTCAGGGAATATGCGGCGTATGCATTTACGGGTTTCTTTGGCCTGATACGATGGCGATAATGTTTATCACTGAAGTGGTAGCCTCAGCACACAGAGCGGCATTCTTAAAAGTCGCTGTGCGTTTATGAGTTAAGTCATTTGCGAATTCAAGAGAAGCCCTCGCATGTTTTCTGGCAACTTCATTTGCGTGACCATCTAGCTCAATCTGTAGATAAGCTTCCAGCATTCTTTTTGCGTCGGTAGTGCTCGCCGTTGTTCCGTCGAGGATTGGATGCTTAATTTCATCGTAAACTGTCTGCGCCAAGGAAATAAGAGTTTCGCGGCAAATCAATCCAACTTGTTGGTAGCCAATTTCATCTTGTGCCTCTGCTAACCT
>JBDTPK010000750.1:0-1981 GCA_039932735.1 Nitrospirota bacterium | reverse complement strand
CACCGTGGATTCACGGCGCTCCGTTCAGGCTCATGTGTCATTGGACAAGACTCTCGGTTGACGAACAGCGTCAAGGAGTTGATAATGAACCGAAGTTTCGTGACGAAAATCGTTGGACGAATGACTCACCCTTGAGCCCCCCGAACGTGAGGGCCTGCCGTCTAGAAGAAGGGAGAACATATATGAAAGCGAAAGAAGGCGTTGTCAATTTTCTCAACAAGATTCTGACCGCCGACCTCACAGCCATCAATCAATATTTCGTCCATGCGAAGATGTGTGAGAACTGGGGCTATGAACGACTCCATCACAAAGTGCGGGAGCGTAGCATAGACGAGATGAAGGACGCAGACGAGCTGATTGGCCACATCCTTTATCTGGATGGTGTACCGAACGTACAGCGTATGAACCCAGTACAAGTAGGAGAAACCGTTCCTGAGCAGTTCAAGTTGGATTTAAAAGCTGAACAGGAAATGCTCGCCTTGTTAAACGAGGGCGTGGTGCATTGCACGAAGGTGACTGACTTCACCACGCGGCACATGCTTGAGGATATGGCCAAAGACGTGGACCAACATATCGATTGGATCGAAACGCAACTGGAAACGATCAAGCAGGTGGGGCTTGAGAATTACCTGGCTGAACAGATAAAAGCATAAATGGCGGTTGTGCCAAGATTGCAACCTTTCGGCTTCGATCGTCCTGGCCGGCCACATCAATCATGAGCACCCCATTGTTCCCATAGGTCTTTTCCCAGGTTCCATGGACAAGAAACGGGCGCTGATGATATCGACGGTACCGGCTGACGTATCCAGCCCGTAGCTGGCGATCGCAAGGCTTTGTTCTCGCCAGACACATCATAGGTTTCAGCGACGGACGCAAGCAACGCCATTCACCACGCCGTGTTGTCCACAACTTGAATCGAACTGACCATTCGGGAGCAGTCGAAACAGCATGGTCGTGCCGACGTCACTCGTTCAGTCTGTATGGCCACTCACGACAATCTTCCCATTGGGCTGTACGATGGCCATGCGAGGGCTGTCAATACTTTTTCCGACAACCAGGGTAACGAGGCCATTTGTCCCAAACATTGTGTCACGACGCCATTCGCGGTCAATTTCGCCACCACGTGGTCGATGTCCGTGCGACCCATTCCATCGGCTAGCTTTACCGCCAGCCACTAGGAGATCGTCGCTGGGCAGCAATGTCAGACCCCTGAGGTGTCTCCTCGAAAGACCGTGCCAGTGACCGCTCCGGTACTGAGGTCGAGACGTACAATCCCATCGGTCCCGAATGTCTAATCCAATTGCCCCGTGGTGTCGAACCGGACAACCCCAATGTCGGTATCACATGCCGCGTCCCCACTTGCTGTCGGATCGTGCTCGATAGGTCCTGCGAGTACGATCTTTCCTCCAGACTGTACCACCACACCTCGTGCAAGTTCCGCCGTCGTTCCGCCCACAGCCACGTTGACTGTGGCGATTCCTTTCTGGGCCAAATGAGGCATCCAAGCTAGCGAATGTAAATTGGGCAGGAGAGGTTGGGGCCGGGGATGAATCTTCACTCGCACATCCCGAGGAGGCGAGGGTCAGACCCGTCAGGATTATGCCTAGGTTTGACCGGAAATGATTGAAAATCTTATTTTTGGCATCTGTTGAATTCCATTCTACTCTCCTCTTTGGCAATACCCTACACGAGGGTACCGCGGTGATGGTGAACAAAGGGGCTCTGACTCTGGTCCCCGCTTCTCGATCTCGGCTATTTCGTTCAATCGTCAGATGCGCACCTCAGGTTTCTCCTTTCTGGCGTGAAACATCGCCAAGATCGGCGGCCCGCATTGGACAATCTTGATTTCGTGAGCAGTGCGTACAGAGTGAATATCCTGCCGTCTAGTGGACTGTAACGTTTAAAATGGTAGTATCATGGCGCCTATGGAGGACGTGATGACACTGACCAAGCGTGAACGCATGGAACTTCAGCGCCAAGC
>JBDTPK010000749.1:0-1983 GCA_039932735.1 Nitrospirota bacterium | reverse complement strand
GCTATTTCGATTCGTCTCAACGATTGAGCCAGAATTGAATCGCTACGTGCCCGATTGAAACAGGGAGGGAAGGTGGCGGTTCAGGTTGAGTGGAAGGAAAGGTTAAGAGAAGCAGTGACACACTCGGTTCACACTATGCCAATCACACGTATTGCCAATGACTCGGGCTTCAGTCTCGGCCTTCCGATTATGTTGATGAGAGAGTGTCGCGATGAGTAACGATCTTTTTTTCAGTTTCATCACATCATTGCTTATTTGCGTGGCCTTAATTCCGCCTTTGCGCTTCTTGGCTGGTCGGTTCCATATCATGGACCAGCCAGGGGAACGCAAAGTCCACCAGGAGCCTGTCCCATGGATTGGTGGCATTGCGTTTGGGCTTGGAGCTTTTTTCAGCATTCTATGGTGGGGACCCAAAAACAGTACTACGTGGTCGGTCCTCTTAGGCGGATTGATTATCCTGGGATTCGGCGTGTGGGACGATCGGGCGAATCTCGGCTACCGGATCAAGTTGCTGGGGCAGGTGGTGGCGGCCTTTGCGGTCATTATTTTTGGAGGAATTCGATTCGAGAGCATCCCGTTCCTGCTCGATGCTGAATTGCCGATGTGGATCGGGATTCCCGTCACGGTGTTCTTCCTTGTCGCCGTCTCGAATGCGGTGAATATGACGGATGGCCTCGACGGGCTGGCCGGCGGGCTTTCCTTCTTGACCCTTTGCGGGATTGCATACCTGGCATACCTCTCCGACAATACGACGGTCCTTTTGCTGACGGTCCCGTTCCTAGGAGGTGTATTGGGTTTCTTGCGCTATAACACCTATCCAGCTCGAATTTTCATGGGAGACGGTGGCAGCCAGTTGCTTGGCTTTATCATGGGCGTGTTGGTTATCCTCTTGACTGGTTCAACCAGAGGGCCGTTCAGCCTGACCCTGTCACTCTTTCTCTTAGGACTGCCGTTTCTGGATACGCTTGGCGTGGCTATACAACGACTCGTCGAAGGCCGCTCTCCCTTTATAGGCGATCGCAAACATCTTCACCATAAGCTGATGAAAGTCGGCTTGTCGCACGCTGTAGCCGTCACGGCGATTTACGCCATTCAGGCAGGGATGGTGGGGTTGGCCTACCTGCTTCGATGGCAGTCGGATACCCTGGTTCTGCCGCTCTATCTCATCGTGGCCGGCGCCGTTCTGGCCCTCTTTATCGTCTCAGCCTATGGACTGTTTTCCACCCCGACCCCGTGGATTGTTGACACTTGGTTGGACAGGTGGCTTCCGAATGTTATCAGTGTTCCCCGGTTTCGGCATTTTCCGATTCAATTTTTGGCCGTGGTGGTCCCTCTCTTTCTCATTGTCACGCTCTTTTTTCCTGGGCAGGTTCCCCTGGATGTGGGTTACCTTTCGACAGCACTGTTCGCCATTGTCTTGATCGGTCTTTTGTTTTTTCCCCGGCTCGCTCAGTATTTTGTGCGGGGGGGGCTCTACATGGGCAGTACGTTCTTATTCTATTTCAGCGATGCCTCATGGATGCAGGCAGTTCCTCTGTTCAGAATGACCTACCTCACCGTGTTTGGGGCGATAGCGATCATGGCTTTGCTTAGCATGCGACTCGACAGTCAGCGTCGATTTCAGACGACGCCGTTGGATTATCTGGTGGTGTGTCTGGCCTTGATCTTCCCGTTCCTTCCGGAATTGCACGCGAACATCGCGGCATTCGGTTTCTTTGTGGTCAAGCTGATCGTGTTGTTCTTTGCGTTCGAGTTGCTGTTACACACCTTTTCGGATCGTATGAAACAAATCGGGTTGGTGTCCCTCTGGTTGTTGTTCGGATTGGGGATTCGAGTGTGGCTGTAAGTGGAAAGGTTGAGGTCAAGGTTAAGATTGAACTGGGGAGGGCAGGAGTGAAGAGGTTTTTCAGCAGCGTGATGGTGATCGTACTCGTTGTGGCTTTCGGCCTTGTAGGCTGTGGCGGACCGGAGGAGCTGAAGGCC
>JBDTPK010000748.1:0-1985 GCA_039932735.1 Nitrospirota bacterium | reverse complement strand
TCGACCCGATATGAAATCAGGCCGAAATCACCCACTCGGTGAGGAGAAGAACCATAATAATATTGGTCAACTGACATCAGCTAAGCTCATCATATTGTGGCGAATCAGTATTCAAGATGGCACATTTGTAGTCAAAACGCATTCAGGCCCAACCCTAACAGCCAGAATCTTAAGCAAGTTGGGGTTGCTTAGTATTGTGTATTGTTCCCGAGACCCTCGCGATGTATTGCTTTCTGCAATTGATCATGGGAAAAAAATTCTGGATAGCGGTGAAAACCATACCTTCGCGAGCATGGTTGATTTTGATATAGCTTTACAAAATGTCAGAGGTTGGCTTGGTATCTGGAAAATGTATACTGATATGCCAGAAGTATTGACAGTTAAATATGAAGAAATGATACAGGACCCCGTCACTGTTACCAAGAAAATAGAAGAGTTCTTAGGGATCTCAGTGAATCCAGAAAAGAGGCAAGAAATTATCTGGAAGTTCTCGAAAGATAACTCCGATGGTGACCGAAGAGGAATGCATTTTAATAAAGCTAAGATTTTCAGGTACAAGGCTGAGATGACGGAAGAACAAAAGGTTAAGTGTGGAGCAGAATTTGAGGATTACCTTAAAGCTATGGATTACGACGTTGGATAGAATTGCCCAACAAGGCGCTACACCTGACCGCTATTTCGTTGCGCTACATTGCCGCTGGTGAGCTTGGGCGTTAGCCATGAAAGAAAATGACGATCCCACTGCGCGAAAAGAGGACGAGGAATCAGATTTATCAGGTGATTCAGTTCTTTCAGCTCTTTCAGCTCTGAACAAAGAGCTCGAGTCCGTTATTAACACAGCGTCTTAAATTATTCCGCATAATCTCCGTCGCACCGAATGGGCGTTCTCCAGCGGTCAAAACAGGTGAAAGAGGTGGCCCTAGCTGGTCTCTCTGGTTGGTTTGGTCTATCGGGTTCATCGAGTTGGACAGGTTCAACCAAATACGCGAGATAGACCAAACAGACCAGATCCCCAGACGAATCGGACTTGTCTCAGACGAGCAGACCTCGGTAAGTCTGGCCAGCTCACAGAGGTTTTACGTGCTCTATTTGCGCGGTTGGAGAGTGGGCCCGTGCCCATCGGGTGCTCGCAGAACCGCACTTATTACTTTTTCTTGTGTTTGCAAGGGCTTCTAGTTAAGATCGCCTCATCATCAATCGATCCCCCTTATGGCATCCAGAATCACTCCTCAACGAAGGCGCCAACCCTCTTCTTCTGTGGCAGCACGCTCTGTGCTCCGTGGAATCAAGCTCTTTGCCACCGATGTCGACGGTGTCTTGACGGATGGAGGGATGTACTATGCTGAGTCCGGCGAAGAGTGGAAAAAATTCAATACGCGCGATGGTATGGGAATCAAGCTGTTGCAGCGGGCAGGGATCATCACCGCCATTGTGACGCAGGAGCGGACGAAGTTGGTGGCGAGGCGGGCCGAGAAGCTCATGATTCCCGAGTTGCACCAAGGGGTGATGGATAAGTTGTCGCTCGTCCGTGAGATGGCGGCACGCTATGGCTTTACACTCAGGCAGGTCGCCTATATTGGAGATGATATCAACGACCTTGAAACGCTGAAGGCGGTTGGATTTTCCGCCGCACCGGCCGATGGGATGCCTCAGGTTGCTGCGGCGGTCGACTATGTCTGTCGGAAGAAGGGTGGAGAAGGGGCGGTTCGGGAAATCATTGAGATGATTCTCGACGCGCAAGGCCGAAGTTCCACGTTCCACGTTCCCAGCTCTGAAACACGCTCGTAGGTGCAGAGTTCGGAGGCAAAGTGTATGGCTTCTCTTAAACGACGAACCGCGAACCTCGAACTGCATTCCCATCTGTATCCCGTGATCATGGCTGGTGGAAGCGGCACCAGATTTTGGCCGCTCAGTCGTCAGTTGTTTCCCAAGCAGCTGCTGCGGATTATGGGAGATGAAACGTTGATTCAGCAGACCATGCGCCG
>JBDTPK010000747.1:0-1998 GCA_039932735.1 Nitrospirota bacterium | reverse complement strand
CGGCCAGCCCGTGCAAGTCGAACGCCTTGACGGCGTAGTCATGGCCCAAGTTCATGTGCCACCTCCTATGTTCCGGTGAGGGTTCAACCGGTCACCGCTATGGCTGTCGTCGTGTGCCTCCGCGGCCACCATGCTTCCACGCCGTCTTCCTCTGACAGGAGTCCCGCGTGCAAGCCTATAGTGACGCACACGCCTGCCGCGTAGTCTGTCGACTCCATACTTGGTGCGTTTCAATGTTATGGGGTCTTGTGAATCGAGACCGCGTGATTCTGATCGTTCACCTTTGCCTCAATGCGATCACCCTTCTTGATTTCTCCCTTCATCTTGGTCGTGTTATCGGTATGCAAACGGACTTCCTTCCCGTCCTTCCCCTTGACGAAATAGTTGGCGTCTTCGACGCGGGTCAGTTCGCCCTGGATCGTCTTGGCGCCGCCGGCACGGTGACCGTCCTTGTCATTGTCCACGTTCTTTTGCTTATCATCATCAGATTGAAAACCCTGCCGATCAGTGACGGAGTCAGTTTTCATAACGTCTGAGGGTGCAGGCGCGTGTTCTGCTTGCACAGCAGTGGACAGACCCAGGCACAGCAAGAAACTACACGACAGGACTCCGACAACTTTTGGAATACGTATCATGGAAATCTCCTTGTTAGATGTACAACACGCATGGCGGTGCTCCGAGTAACGACTCCCACTAAGACGATCACCTGCTCCCACTTCATTGGACCATCTTGCTACCCATGCACAGGAGGAAACTACACGACGGGACTCCGACAACCTTGTGAATCGAAACTGTAATAGCCTCCCTCAGTTAAAAATACGGAGCTTCTTACACATCACTATGTACGCTGTCAGGAGAAGATGCAGAGCTAGGAGTTACCCTAGTTTTAACCTGCAGAGGCTGCGACACCTCATGTCTGTCGATAACCCCACGCCGAACTCCAGGCTCCTTAGAGGGTTCTCGGGAGTTTACGGTCGGTCGTGTGCTTCCTCCCGTCTATGTCTAGCGGACATACTTCATGAATGATCGGAGCAAACTTTTCGAGCTTCCATGGAGGAGCGCGAATAAACGCACGATCGAAACCAAATAGAGAGCAGATAATCGTCATGACTGAGGCATCAAGCGCATTGGGCTGGTCACTGCTTGGTCAGCAGCCAAACGAGGGGCGCGGGCGGTCGTCAACACCTACCGTGCGAGCAAACATGCGCTGAAGGGCCATACGGACTCCTCACGGATGGAAGTACAGCCGCCTTAGCAGCAGCACCTCGCAGTTCGTCGGGACGACGTCTATGGGGCATATTCCTGACCAAGAAACTGCCTGCGGATAGGAAGTGTCGAACGACGGACGGAGTACCCTAGGACTTTTCCTAGTTCATAAATTCCTTGAAGAGGATACGGTGAAATCTAGCCATTGATTTATTTTGGAATGATAACTAACCCTGGAGGGACTTATGTCTGGAACGGAAAACAACATGAGCGTGCTGGTCACTCAAACAGCCCTTACGGCTGCATTCATTGGGCTGTGTCGCGCTCTGGAACATCAGAGAATTGTAACGCCCAGGGCAATCGCTCAGGAAATATTTCTTCAAAGGAATATGCTGGAGGATCATCCAGAAAATAGAGATGTAAGAAAGGTTATCGAGACTATTGCCAAAATGCTTGAAGAACCGGCCAATCCGCGCCTTTCATAACAAATTCTAGAATGCGTTTACCGTTAGAAGGACGTACCATGTGATGCCGCGAGCAAGATGAACCTTCCACGGCACCTGGTACGTCGTGAAACTCGGGCCTTCGACGTTCGGCCTCTTTGATACGTTCCAGGACAAGCCCGGCAGGCAAGCTCATCTAGCGGGCCGCGTCGCCGAAGCCCTGAAAGCCCAAGCTTCGGAGCTATCAGCAACACCGCTTCCATAGAGAAGGTTGAAGTCTTGGCGGCCAAGTTAGCCAAAAAATACGTGGCGGCAAGGAGTATCCCCTAACGGTCGAAGATCCGACTTC
>JBDTPK010000746.1:0-2004 GCA_039932735.1 Nitrospirota bacterium | reverse complement strand
CGCTCAAGAAGGATCGCCTTTTCTTTTTCACCACCTTCGAGCATCTCAATCAGGACGGCGCCGTCACAATCCAATCCCGGACCCCCGAACTTTCGAGTCTGGGCGGAATCTTTCCAAGCAACCTCACAGGCAATCAAGTCACAGCGCGCCTCGATGCTCGGATCAATGAGACGAACACCTTCTTTCTACGCTATTCGCATGACGGCAACAACGGCCTTATCCCAAGAACGGGAACCGGCAGCCTCCCATCGAATTGGAGTGTGAACAGCAATTGGGCCGATCAAAGCATCGTCTCCTTGACCACTGCCCTGCGACCCAATCTGACAAATGAGTTGCGGTTCTCTTATTGGTATTGGCACACGCGGAATCTGCCGCCGACCCGCGCACAGTGTCCGGGCGAGTGCATCGGATTTGGATTGCCGCAGATTGGCATTCTGGGTACCGATTTCACGATCGGGAACTACCCGTTGGTGCCACAGGGCGGGGACTCCCGTCGTTATCACACTGCCGATAACGTGACCTGGCAGAAGGGGCGCCATCAATGGCGTTTTGGATTCGAGTGGCAATTCGACCGTAGCGATGGGTTTCTGACGTTGTTTGAACCGGCAGCGATGGTACTGTATTCGCCCCAAATCGTGCAAGCTTTCAACGCAGATCCGCGCGTGCCGGCCCAGGCCCGGATTCCCATTCCCTCTTCATTCCGCACTCTTAACGACATCTTGCAACTGCCGTTGCTCGGGGCTTCGATTGGATTTGGCGATCCTCGCCAGCCGCCGTCGTTTAATGCTGATGACGCGAGGAATGACCACGTCATACGGTTCTACTGGCAGGATCGGTGGCGCGTTCGACCGCGGTTCAATCTTAACTACGGTCTTGCGTACCACTATCAAACGAATCTGACGAACCACGATTTGAGCAAGCCTGACTACCTATCTCCGCTTCTCGGCTCCGCTGGGTTGGCACCAACGAAGAGAGATGGAAACAACTTTGCACCATCGCTGGGGCTCGTTTGGGCGGCGACACGTGATCACAAAACTGTATTGCGAGCAGGCGCTGGCATCTACTATGAATTGCCCCTGTCCTCGACGCGCCTGTTAGAACGCTCAATCCTCGGCCCCCTGGGAACGGGCCGGGTTGTTGTTGACGGATCACTGATTCCGAACCCCATCCCAGGCCTTCCCACAGTCCCTCTCGGGCGGCCGCTAAACTTTCAGACTGGGCCGACGCAGTTTACGGGCGCAAATCTTCTCGCGATTCTGCCAGGCGTTCGAGCGAACCTCACTCGACAGTTCGGCAATCCGGACAACACCAACCTCTCTATCAGAAACATTGACGTTTTCAAGCAGGGTAGCGGCATCCTCGCCGCTGATTTCGTGTCGCCGTATTCAGTGCACGTCAATGTTGGAATACAGAGGGAGATCTCACCGGATCTCGTCCTCAGCGCGGATTTTGTACTGCGCCGCTTCGTTCATATGGACACCGGAGCCATCGACTTCAATCGATGGAACAGTGTTAACGGACCCGTAATTCCGGCATGCGTCGGACAGCAGGCGCTTGACCCAAAGGCGCGTTGCTCGACCGGGCCAATCGAGGTCCAACTGAGCGCTGGCAATTCACGATACGCAGGGTTACTGATCAAGCTAGATCGCCGCTGGTCTCGACGGTTCCAGTTTACGGCCGCTTATGCCTTGGCGAGCAGTGTCGGATTGAACCGGATCATCAATAACAACAACTGGTTTGAGAGTTACGGGCCGACGGCGGGTGATCGACGGCATTCCCTTACAGTTTCCGGCATTGTGGATCTACCGTGGGGCATTCGGTTTTCCTCAGTCTCTACGTTTCTAAGCAAGCCTCCTTTCCGCGCACAAGTTGCCGGGATTGATTTCAACGGAGACGGGACCCTTAATGATTTGTTGCCTGGAACGAAATGGAACGAACTGAATCGAGGTCTGGACCAATCCGACCTGCGACGGTTGGTCGACGACTATAACAGCAGATTGGCTG
>JBDTPK010000745.1:0-2007 GCA_039932735.1 Nitrospirota bacterium | reverse complement strand
TGTAGAGCCAAGCGAGCCGGTCGGCCTTCTCAATCAGGCGTTTAGGATTGGACTCGGGTGGACGCGATTGGGCGGCAAGAGGGGCGCAGAGGAACGCCACAGCGGCAGCGACCGGCAAGGCTGAAAATGCGGCCAGGCCCATGAAGAAATCGTACTCCATTTTTGATGGTGGCGACACCTTCTGGGATCGCTGGCGTCGCTCTTCTCCATGCGTAGGCCGAGCTGTCGGGCAATTCACGGTCCACTCCGACGTTGGCAACAGCGACGACAAACTCGTTTGGTGAATTCGCAGATATGCGTTAAAGAACGGGCATGAGACAAAACCACCCCCCAGGTAAGCCGCGGCCCTAGCCGGACGGATGGCGCCTTCGCTCACTTCCCCGGGTCGATAGGGAGGTGGCGTTCGATGAGAAATAGCTGCCCGAGCTTAGGGACGCCGTTGCACCTCGGATCTTGAAATCTGGCCGAGGCAGCCTCACTCGTCCGGTGTTTGCGAGCGCATCTCTGCAACATTATCAATGGCAAGGTCCGAGGTATTCCACACCTTCCGAGGAATTAATGCCACGGCGCTGCCGGTTTCATAATTCAGATCCCTTCGATCCATGCTGATGCCGCCGCAAGGCTGGCCAAACTCATTTGGCGATTTAGACGGTTTCCGTTATAACTGAGTAGTCGTGAGCACCAACGAGGCTGCGATGTCATCAGCTCAAGTTCAAGCAAATACAATAGTAAAGATATTCCTGACCGTCGAAGAGGCTGCGCAACGCCTAGGGGTGACGGTGGGCTGGATCTACGAGCGCACAAGGCGCAAGACCATTCCTCACCGGAAACTTGGAAAATTCGTCCGATTCACAGAGGAAGATCTGCGGGCGATTGTCGAGGCGGCTGCTAAAGGGACCATACAATGAGCCAGGGCGGCCATATCGTCAAGCCTAGCGGCAAGCGCAAGACGTGGGCGATCATCTACCGGGATCCAGCAGGAATCCAGCAGTGGGAAGGTAAATTCAAAAAGCGCACCGAGGCGCAAGTCAGGCTGAATGAAATCCTCGGAGCCCTCGATAAGGGAACGTACGCGCGACCATCTTCCGTCACGTTTGAGAAGTTCGCAGAGGATTGGCTGGCCGGTAGGCGTCAGATCCGCGGCAGCACGGAATCGGGATATGGTTCGATCATCAACAAGCAACTCGTTCCGCGGCTCGGAGCGATCGCGGTATCGGCGCTACGGTTCGATCATATTGACGCGGCCGTGAGCGGCATGATCGAAGACGAGCTTTCTTCGAAGACGATCCACAACACCGTCACGCTACTGCGCACCATGCTAGCCGGCAAAAGGGGGCCAAGCGCGCTGCGACGCGGTTTCGCGTTCCACGATCCAACTATGGGGCTCGAGCTTCCGCCACTGGAATCCCGCCAGATCACGCCGCCGACGCCGGAACAGGTCTGGGCACTGATCGGCGCGGCGAAGGAGTTGGGCGGCCTCGGTTATGCGCTGGCCTATACGGGAGCGTTTACCGGCGTGCGGCGAAACGAGGCTCTCGGGCTTCGGTTCAACGATATCGAGTGGTTTGGCAACGAGGTAAATGTGCGTCACGCAATCTCGAAACGCCGCGGTACAGATGGCGCGCACAAATGGGAATGGCACGTCGGGCCGCCGAAGTCACGGAAATCGTTACGCCGCATCGCTGCGACCGAGAGCGTAATGAAGATGTTGGCCGATTTGAAGGTCGGCAAACCAGACGGCGCTTTCATCTTCCCCGGCGATTGCAACGGATTCATAGACCCGGACAAATTCGACGCAGAGGTTTGGAAGCCTGTCGCAGAGAAAGTCGGCATGGCAGGCACGCGCTTTCACGACCTGCGACACTTCTTCGCTAGCCAGTTGATCGCTCAGGGGGAAACCGCCGCCTACGTTCGCGACCAGATGGGACACTCCAGCATCAAGGTCACCTTCGACACCTACGGGCATCTCTTCCCAGGCCGCGGCAAGGAAGCCAGCGCCCGCTACGA
>JBDTPK010000744.1:0-2009 GCA_039932735.1 Nitrospirota bacterium | reverse complement strand
GTTATATCGAGCATCTCCGGCCAGCCTGAAATCGCGCACTGCTTCTTCGGTGAGCTGCCGAGTTTTCGACTTAGCCTCATCAATTTGCTTGAGCCTGCTTTCAGCTGAGGCTTCGAAATGTATGCTCGCCTGAACGAAATTCTTCCTGGCGTAAGCTGCGAGTCCTAGTTGGTGCAGATCGTTCTGCTGCTCTGCTTCAGTCACCCACTTCTCGACTTCTGCCTTGACTCGCGGGGGACTGAAACCGTACCTTGTCGCCCAGTCCTGAATATATCGACTCAGGTCAATGTCCTGCGGCTTCCCTTCCGCCTGAATCTGCTCTTTTGAATTTCCGACCATGTCCTGAATGAGTTTCTTGACGGATTCATCTGATAAGAGTTTTGCTGAACCCTTCCTGGCTAAACGAACCTTGACAAGATCCGTTTCCAAAGCTGGAAGGGTAATCTCACCGGCGAGTGGTGAAAAAATAACCCACCCGTTCTTTCCCACAGAGAGTTCCACCTTGATCCCGGGATGGCAGGCGTCAGGGAGCGAGAGTTTGAACAGGCCCTCCGGTCCCGTCACGACGCTCTCAGCGGTTTGCAGGAGGGTGACGGTCAGTCCGATAGCCGGCGTCAAGTCGTCATTGTCTTCGGTCAAGAAAACGCGTCCGTTCAGGCAGCGTTCGCGTGCTGGGCCATTCGAGAACTTCGAAGAGTCCGAGGGATAATGCATATGGACCGTCTGTGCTTGAATCACATTGCCCTGCACGACCCAGCCTCGTTGATCGAAGAGGGCTTTAGCTTCTGTAAGGACGTCTTTTGGCTTGGTTGCCGTGATTTGGTCCAGTTTTCTGGTGACCTCAGCGCGGCGGCTTGCATCCGCTGTGGGAACAGTATGTGTGAGAGCGGCAATGATCTCCTGAATATCGCCAACCGAGATGCCCTGTGTTGCGGCAAGGGAAGGCGGCAGAGGGGTGCTATCCAGGAGGCAGGGGATAATGGTTTTCTTCAGGGCAATGGCCGTGGTCCATTCGAACTCGACGAAGTGAGAAGCGGCTGCATGCTTCGACCAGGCGAGGAGCACCACATCCTGATCGGCAATGGCTTCGCCCAAGACCTTGGGCCATTTCTGCCCGCCGTAAATCTTGTCCTGATCGCGCCAAATGAAAATCTCAGGATGGGTCTTGAGTTGTGCCTCAAGCTGTTCAATAAGGGGAAGGTCGTCTCGGGAATAGCTTAGGAAGACGTTTGGCATGGCATGAGGCTCTCAATTGGGAAATGAGCGGTCCGAGGGATCAAATCTTCGCCACAACCTCTTGCACGAACACTTCTAACTTTTCCCGATCCACCGGTTGGCCCGTCTCCGCAGCTGTCTTGACGCCCGCACCCACGCCTTGTTGAACCGCTTCGGTACGATTCAATGATGTGATGGCTCCTGGAAGCCCTTTCAGATATCCCACGGCGGCATTCGCCGCGGCTTCTGCCACTGTATCGCCGATGGCCACATCCACAGGCACCGCGAACGCAAGACCCGGAGGCACCGTGATATAGGCTTTTCCCCCTTGCACCATGGCGTGGTCGGTTCCCGTTGTGGGGCCGACGTAGGCGCAGCCGTGATTGAAAAGGAGCAGACCACCAAAGAAGATGCCTAACCCAGCCTGCGTGAATGTCATCGTGCCCTCCAAGAGTAGTACGCAGCCACCATTCTCATGCCCCTGTGATTCGGTGTACGCCGATGCCTTGGGTTCGTGGACCGTGCGGAAGGATACGCCAAAACCCTAGGGCTGTAAACGGAAGCCATGCCGTGCGAAAGAATGGTCTTGAAGATGCCTTGTGTTGCCTCAAGGAAGGGCGGCAGTGCGGTGCTATCCAAGAGGCAGGGAATGATCGTCTTCTTCAACGCGATGGCCGTTCACCATTTGGCACGACCCCGTCCGCAGTGGAAATGTTCGACAGATCCAGGGTAAGGTGTTACCCGGTCCATTGCACAGAAAAGAGATCACACATGTCATCAGCACGACAACATAA
>JBDTPK010000743.1:0-2012 GCA_039932735.1 Nitrospirota bacterium | reverse complement strand
TTGAGCGGAAAGTTGCCGGCTGGAGTCGCGCCGACGTTAGGTCCTGATGCGACCGGCGTCGGGTGGATCTATCAGTATGCGCTGGTCGATGAGTCAGGCGCACACGATCTTGCACAGCTCCGCAGTCTTCAAGATTGGTATCTGCGCTATCAACTTGAAAGTGTGCCGGGCGTGGCAGAAGTGTCGGTAGTCGGCGGATTCGTCAAACAGTATCAAATCGAAGTGGACCCGAACACGCTGGCTGCCTACCGGTTGCCGATCAAGACGATTATCGAAGCGGTCAGGAGCAGCAATGCGGAGGTCAGCGGTCGTGTCTTGGAAATGGCCGGCACGGAATATGTGATTCGCGGGAAAGGCTACCTGCGCTCAATTGATGATATTGAGCTGATCCCGGTCGGGACGGATGGACGCGGCACGCCCATCTTGATCCGGGACATCGCCCATGTCCAAATCGGGCCGGATCAGCGGCGCGGCGTCGCAGAACTGGACGGCAAGGGCCAGACAGTCGGCGGCATCGTGATCATGCGAGCCGGAGAGAACGCCCTCGCTGTGATCGAGCGGGTCAAAGCCAGGCTGGCAGAGATCACGCCGGCATTGCCGAAGGGTGTCCACATTATTCCCACCTATGACCGGTCTGACCTGATTCATCGGGCCATTGCCGTGTTGCGCGAGAAGCTGGTGGAGGAAAGTATCATCGTCAGCCTGGTCGCGGTCGTCTTTCTATTTCACCTGCGCAGCGCACTCGTGGCGATTATCATCCTGCCTGTGGCAGTCCTGCTCGCCTTCATCCCGATGGCCTACTTGAACATCACGTCCAGTATCATGTCGCTCGGTGGGATTGCCATTGCCATCGGTGCAATGGTGGACGCGGCCATCGTCATGGTGGAGAACGCCCACAAGCGTTTGGAACAAAGTGCGAATGCGGCACGGGAAGGGGCGCGTCTTGGCGCGCCTGGTGTGGGTGGGTATGAAAGGACAGAGACCATTATCGCGGCGGCCAAAGAAGTCGGCCGTCCCTTGTTCTTCTCGCTGCTGGTGATTGCCGTGTCGTTTCTGCCGATCTTTGCGCTGGAAGCCCAGGAGGGTCGATTGTTCACGCCCTTGGCCTATACCAAGACGTTCTCGATGCTCTTTGCCACAGCGCTCTCGGTCACATTGGCTCCAGTGCTGATGGTCCTTCTGATCCGTGGGCACATTCGAGCAGAAACAAAGAATCCATTGAATCGGCTGATGGTTGCGCTGTATCGACCCATCCTCTCCGGCGCGTTACGCGTCCGGTGGCTGACGCTCGGACTAGCGGTGGTGGTCGTGGGACTCACGGCGCCGATCTTTTCCCGCCTCGGCGCGGAATTTATGCCGCCGTTGAATGAAGGGACCATTCTCTACATGCCGACCACCGTCCCTGGTCTCTCGATTCCTGAGTCAGCCAAGGTCCTACAGGTCCAGGATCAGTTGCTCACGACCTTCCCGGAAGTGGAACGGGTCTTCGGAAAAATGGGAAAGGCCCCGACTGCCACCGATCCGGCCTTTGTCGGAATGGCAGAGATCACGGTCACCCTCAAACCGGAAGATCAATGGCGCCCCGGCATGACCTGGGATCGGCTGTTGGATGAGATGGATGCCAAGCTGCGCATTCCTGGTTTTCCAAACATCTGGTGGATGCCGATTCAAACCCGCACTGAAATGATTACGACCGGTGTGCGAAGCCCAGTCGGCATCAAAGTCCTGGGACCGAATCTGAAGACCATTGAGAAAATCGGATTGGAGATCGAACAGGTCTTGGACAATGTGCCTGGCACCAAGAGCGCCTTCGCGGAACGGCTCAACGAGGGCTATTACCTGGATCTGACCGTGAACCGACGCGAAGCGGCCCGCTACGGTCTGACGGTGGGAGATGTGCAGGCGGTCATCACCTCAGCCATAGGAGGAGAAACCGTGACGACCACGGTTGAGGGACGTGAACGGTACCCGGTCAATGTCCGCTACAAGCGCGAACTGCGCGATGACCCGGA
>JBDTPK010000742.1:0-2014 GCA_039932735.1 Nitrospirota bacterium | reverse complement strand
AAGGCGTTCAGCAGGACCGGACCACAGAATGACCCACTGGAAGGTGGAAAGATCCATAAAATTAGGCCATGTCCAGATTCATCACGTAGTTCTGCAATTCCCGCTGATGCTCTTCCTCCCTGTTCTTGAGACTCTCGATCTCCTTGCGCAGATTCTCCAGCTCAGTCTCCTGCTGATCCAACTTCTTGACATAGCGAGTATAGAGATCGGAGTTCTGTGAGAGCCGCTGCATATTCTCGCGGATGCGAGCATGCTCCGCAGTGATCAGCCGTACGGTGGTCTAGGCGCGTTCGTTGGGCACGCGCGTCGTCCAGTTTGCTACGCAATTGGACCACACGTTGCAGCGCCTCTTTCACTTTTTGGCTGACTTCCTTTGCTTGCTGGTAATAGACGATCTGGTCGATGCCACCTTCCATTAAGAGGATCGATTCCTGAAGCGGGAGCGTTTCTTTGACGTGGAGCGTCACGCTTTTCCCTGGATCGACTGAGACGCTAAAGCGGTACAAGTCACGTGTTCTCTCTGTTGGTTCTTTTGGTTCGGCAAGTTTCCAGTCTGTACGATAGGGCTGCTCGATCACTACGGTTTTGGCCTTGGTATCGCGGTTCTTTACAAGATAGGTCCGATCTTCGACCACACGACGCGCGATGAGCATCGTGCCCTTCTTCAGCGAGACGGTCACAAGTTCTTGCGTACCGCCTTCGAGTTTCGGTTCCACTTCGGTCTTAAGATCAAGCGCATAGCTGATCAATCGGTCTTGCCCAGGAGGAAGATCTTCGATGCGTGCATCACCGGCATAGGTTCCCTGTCGAAGAGCGTGATGGGGCCTTGCATCAGATGAAGAGCCGAGGTGTTTTTCAGCCGATATCCGTTCAGTGGATGTTTCGCATTGACGCGCTGATTATAGAGCGATACTTTCTGACCCTGGAATGTTTGGCCGATAATAGGCAGCAGTGCGCTGGTGTGCTTGGCAAGAGTGACAGGCTGATCGATGCGATACTCAAACAACTCACCCTTGTCTTCGGCCATTGCCATGGAGGCCACGCCTTCTTCCAAGCTGTTCATTTCCATTTCTGCAGTCGAGGTTGCTGCTGGAGCATTGGCCCGACCACCTGCAAAACCTTGCGCCATCTTACCGAGCAAGCGTTCCTTTTTCATCTCGCTGCGGGCTGGAGGGGTGGCCATCGGCTTGAGTTCATCCATGGCATCCCCGTACGTCTGAGGTCTGAGATTGGCATAGAGTTCTGGCTGCACGAGGGGACGTGGGTTGTAGAGCGGTTGATACAGGTCCATCGTGAAGGAGATGGGCCGTCCCGAGACAAGTGAGAGTTTAACGTTGTGCCAGTCCTGTGTGGTTTGATTCTCCACAATGGCCCAGCCTTGCAGATAGGGCGACTTGTCCTCATCTAGGACAAGTCGATAGGTGGTCTTCCAGACCGGGGTTTCCGTCAGATAGGCCACGCGGGCCTGGCGGCTTCCTGTGCCGTCGAAGGTAATCGAGACTATTTTCTTCTGGGTGTCGTGATTCGTCGCGAGTATGGCCAGGGCCTGCTGCAGTTCAGCATTCAACGTAGGATTGGTCAGTCTGATGCGCTGTATGGTTGCCAGCGAGAGTGAGCGGAACCCCTCTTCTGTCAGGAGCGTGATATATTCCTGCTCTATGATACGGTGCTGCGAGCCCTCGCCAATGGACTCCGTTTTCTTCTCTATACCCAGCAAGGTGCCGACGATGGGGTTGGGCGCGGTAACTTCGACCGGCTCTCCACGGACCTGAGTCAGAATCTGCCCAAGGGTTGGGTTGCCGTTGAGATTGATACGAAAGCTTCCGAGCGTTTTTGTAACGGGGTCGCGTGAGCCATAGGTGACGGTCGAGACCTTGCCGCCTCCGAAGTCCTGCACGACCAAACTCTTGAGCATGTCGTTCATCTGGTTCGCATGTAGACGGAGGTCGAGTTGTACGCGGTTGTTCACCGTGCCGTCATGCTGAAAATACCCTACGCCGCTCGAATAGAGCAC